>NZ_VSMK01000364.1 GCF_011682075.1 Nitratidesulfovibrio liaohensis | reverse complement strand
CGGGGGCCGCCGCGTCTGCCGCCACCGGGTCCACCGGACTGCCGGGGCGGGCGCGCTGCATGCCGTTGACCACCACGCGGTCCCCGGCCTCCAGCCCCTTTTCCACCACCCTGTAACCTTCGTGCAGCGCTCCCAGCTTCACCGGGCGTTGCTCGGCCACGTTCTGCGCGTTGACGATCATGACGTACGAACCGGACTGGTCCTGCCCCAGGGCGCGTTCGGGCACCAGCAGCGCCGCGTCGCGCCTGCCCATGGCCACCCGGATGCGTGCATACAGGCCGGGCACCAGCCGCCCGCCGCTGTTGGAAAAGATGCCCCGCAGCAGCAGCGTGCCGGTGGATGGGTCCACCGTGGGGTCGGCGTATTCCAGCCTGCCCGCGTGGGGAAAGGCGTCCTCGTCGGCCAGGGCCAGTTCCAGGGGCAGTTCCGGCGGCGTGCCGCTCTTGCCGTTCTTGGGCTTGTCGCCCATCAGCCGCAGCAGGTCGCGCTCGTTGATATTGAAGTACACGTGCACCTGGTCGCGGCGCACGATGGTGGCAAGCCTGGTCACCGCGCCGGGGCCCACCACGTTGCCGGGGTCCACCAGGCGGCGGGTCATCTGGCCGTCGAAGGGGGCGGCGATGCGCGTGTAGCCAAGGTCGATGCGGGCCGTCTCTATCTGGGCGTTGGCCCGGCTGATGCCCGCCTTGGAGCTGTCGCGCTGCTGCTGCCAGCGCACCACGTCCGCCTCGGACCCGGCCTTCTCGGACAGCAGCTTGCGGCTGCGGGCAAGTTCCGTCTCGGCGCGGTCCAGGGAGGCACGCTGCACTTCCAGTTCCGCCTCGGCCCGTTGCAGGGCCGCCTGGAAAGGTTCCGGCTCGATGAGGAACAGCGGGTCGCCCTTGCGGACCAAGGCTCCGTCGCGGAACTGCGCGGTGCGCAACACGCCGGTGACCCGGGCGGTGATGTCCACCGACTCCACCGGGGCGATGGTGCCGGTGAACTCCATGTACTCGACCACCGGCCCTACCTTGGGCGGCGCCACCGTCACCTTGGGCGGCGGAGGCGGCACGAAGGCGTTGCGCGAATCGCACCCGGCAAGGCCAGAAAGGGCCAGGGCGGAAAGCAGTACCAGAAACGCCGGGCGGAGAACCTGAAAAACGATGGGATGGCGCGTCATCGGAATCTCCATGCGAACGGGGTGTGTTCCGGGGGCTTCTTGGGGGCTGTTTCCAAATTGGGATTTTCGTTCGTTGGCAAGAAAACGAGCCTGCCATGAGGGAGTGCGGCAGCCGTTAGGCGAGCTTGCGAGCCTTACGGATGGCGACCGCAACGCATACTCTTATCGTATTTGACCGAGCCTTAGCCGTTAGGTGAGCGCGTAGCGCGAATCTTACGGATAAGGACAGCAAAGCCATGGCAGACGACGTTTGACGAAGCCAACGGACGAAAGGACAATCTGGAGGCAGCCCCTAGAGGTCGGGCAGGCGCACGTCGCCGCCCGCGGGCACGGCGCCGTGCTCTTCGGGCAGTGCGCCCCAGTCGGTGCGCGCACGCATCTCGCGCAGGGTTTCGAGCGGGATGGGCCCGCCCTCCGGCAGGGTGCGCCAGCCGCCGCCCAGAGCCTTGAACACGGCCACCAGGCTCTGGCTGATCTCGCCCCCGGCCTGTGCCAGGGCGTCCTGGCGCGTGGAAAGGTCGCGCGCGGCAGTAAGCACCGTGGTGAAGTCGGTGGAGCCTTCCTGGTACTGGACCATGGCCAGTTCCAGCGACCGGGCGGCGTCGGCGGCGCTTTCGGCCAGCAGGGCCGCCCTGCCCTGCGCGTTGAGGTAGCGGTCGATGCCGTTCTCCGTTTCGCGCAGGGCTGACAGCACCGTTTCGCGGTAGGCCGTCAGGGCCTGCTGGAACCGGGCATCCTGGGCCCGTACGTTGTTCACGATGCGCCCGTAGTTGAACAGCGGCAGGGTAAGGCCGGGGCCGCCGTAGGCCGTGAACCCGTGCGAAAAGGTGTCGCCCGTGCTGAAGGCGCCCACGTTGCTGGCGGTGAACCCCACAAAGCCCCCCAGCGAGATGGCCGGGTAGAAGTCGGCCTTGGCCACGCCCAGGCGGGCGCACTGCCCTGCGGCGGCGTATTCGGCCTTGCGCACGTCGGGCCTGCGGCGCAGCAGGTCGGCGGGAATGCCCAGGGCTACGCCGGGCGGGGCCATGGGAATGGGGGCCGTGCCGAGCATGGCCGTGATGTCTTGTGGCGGCTTGCCCAGCAGCACGCACAGCGCGTTGCGGGCCTCTCGCAGGGAATGGGCCAGGCTGGGGATGCTGGCCTCGGTATCACGCAGCAGGGAAAGGGCCTGGCGCATGTCGCGTTCGCTGGTGGCCCCGTAGTTGAAACGCGCGGTGGCGATGCGCAGGCTTTCGCGCTGGATGGCCACGTTGTTGTCGGCGATGGCCAGTTGCTGTTGCAGGGAGCGGTACAGCACGTACGACCGCGCCACCTCTGCAGTCACGGCCACCATGGCGGCCTCGTAATCGGCGGCGGCGGCGCGCAGGTCGGCGTCGGCCGCTTCAACGCCGCGCCGGTACTTGCCCCAGAAGTCCAGTTCCCACGCCGCGTCCAGCCCCACGCTGGTCTGCACGTAGTCGGGGTTGCCCCTGCCCCGGTGTCGGGCTGGGGGGCGGTGGGTGCGCGATCGCTGGGGTGGGTCCAGGTCAGGCCGCCGGTGGCCTGCTGGCGTTGCGGATACAGGTTGCCCACGGCCACGCCCAGGCGGGCGCGGGCTTCCAGCACCCGCAGCGCGGCCACGTGCAGCGCAAGGTTTTCGCCGCGCGCCTCGGCCACCAGTTTGTCCAGAGTGGTGTCGCTGAAGGAACGCCACCACTCCTCGCTCACCTCACGGCCAGAGGCGGCGCCCAGAACCGCGCCATCCTGCCAGCTTGCGGGCATGGCGGCGTCCGGCGTGCTGAAATCGGGTCCCACCTTGGCGCATGCGGAAAGCATGGACAGCAGGAGCAGGAACAGGAGCGGCAGACAGCGGGAAGCAGCGGTCACGGCGGGGGCGTGTGTCCCCGGTGCGAGAGAGCGGGTGGACAGCGTCATGGGCTCTCCTCTTTTCCGCGAAAAGATGGGACAAGGATGACTCTGCCTACAGTATCCACGCGCCGTTGCCTTCGGGCAATTAGATTTTCGCAACATACCGCCGCACAGTGAAAAAAATCGAGCACGATGGTCATGACCGTCTCACAGACGCCCCTCTGCCCCGCACTGCGGCGTGCTCGTGTGCGAGTTATGCCAAACAAGGCACATTTCGCATCCATTGCATCGCATCCCGGCGGCATGCCGCAGTATGTGACGCGCACGCTTCGACACGCACAAGAGATGCCGCACACGGAAAACTCCGGGGCACGCGGACATGGTCGATGAACCGAAGGGTGGGATGTCGCGCTGCGGCAAGTTGGATGGAAGCCGGAACGCCGGACGACCCTTATGGAATGCGGCCGGGACGAACCCGCAAGAGCTGCGGAAAACAACGGCCGGAGAGGATGCACGGGGCGAAACCAACGGCCCGCGGCAGCCCGCGCGTGGACACTCCACGCGGAATCAGACCGCGCGCGGGTCAACCCGTCATGCCCTGCCGGATGAGGTTGGCGCCCATGAGCAGCAGCATCACGAACAGCGCGCCGTGCAAGTTGCCGTCGGGCAGGCGGCGGGACAGTGCGATGCCCGCCCATCCGCCCAGCATCACCGACGGCAACGACGCGGCGAACTGCAGCACCGTCTCCGCCGACTGCACGCCAGCCAGCGTCTGCGCCGCCACAATGATGGTGCCGCTGACGATGAAGAACACGCCCAACGCGGCCTTGGTCTCCTGCAGTGTGCCCCCCCGGAACGACAGGTAGATGGCCAGCGACGGCCCGTTGATGCCGTAGGCCGTACCCAGGCTGGTGGAAAAGAACCCGGCCACGGCCCCCCATGCGCCATGGAGCACCCTGCGGCGGGGTTTGGCGCACAGCAGCCCCCACAACGCATACGCCACCAGCAGCCCACCAAGGCCAAGGCGCAACCCGGCGTCGGGGATGTGGCGCAACAGCAGTACACCCGCCAGGGCACCCGGCAGGCCGCCCAGAACCAGGGGCCACACGCCGATGCCACCCTCCAGGTGCTGGCGGTAGTTCCAGGCCATCTGCACGTTGAGGGCCAGTACGATCAGCGCGGACCCCGGTACCGCCACGGCCATGTCGTTGCCCAGCGCCACCACGGGAAGGGCCACCAGCGCAGCGCCAAACCCCACGATGTTGTTGATGAAGCCGCCGAGCCACCAGCCCAGCATGGCGATGAGAAGTCCTTCGGTCATAAGGCTCCGGGGCCCCGTGGGGGCGATGGGACGATGGCCCCCCGCGCCGTGACGGGCGGCCATCGCCGGGCAAGCTAAGAAGGAAGGATGCCGCCGAGAATGCGCAGCGCATTCCCGTACATGATCTTGTGGCGCACCTCGTCGGACAGAGGCATCTTCGCGTATACGTCCAGCGCGTCGGCCTGTTCGATGAAGGGGTGCGCGCTGGCGAAGATCACCTTGTCGGGAATGAACGAGGACATTGCCTGTACATAGGCATCGGCCATGGGCGCAAGTTCGTACTCCGAGCAGTCCATGTACACGTTGGCGTTGCGCAGGCAGGTGAAGATGGCCTCGTTTACGAACGGGTAGCCGCCGTGGCTCATGACGATGGTCAGGTCCGGGAAGTCGCGGGCCACGATGTCCACGTGGCGGGGGTCGGTGTAGTCCATCACCGCCCCGGCCACCTGCGGCGGGGGGGCGGTGGTGATGACCACGGGAATGCCCAGGTCGCAGCAGGCGGCATAGATGGGGTAGTAGCGCGCCTCGTTGGGCCTGATGTGCGCCAGATACGGGTCGATGGAGGCGCCGCGCATGCCGAGTTCGGATACCGCATGGCGCAGATCGCGCACGGCGGCCATGCCCTTGTGCGGGTCCACGCCCCAGAAGCCGATGAACCGCGTGGGGTACGCCCGCACGAAAGACAGCACGCTGGGATTGTTGGAAGGCGAACCGTAGGTGGTTTCGCTGTCGCGCCCCGTGATCACGCACAGGTCCACGCCGCGCGCGTCCAGGCCCGCCACGATCTCGTTCAGCGGCTGGGGTTTGCGGCGTTCAAAGCCGATGGCCTCGCAGGCGGCCTTGAACATGGCGCTGGTGGCGATGCCGGTAATGGTTTCCGGGGTGTTGGGGCGAAAACGGAAATCAATGATAGCCATGAGTCTCTCCTTGTGACGTGGGATGGCGGCCCAAGCGAGCAAGAGCCATGCCGCTCGGCCCAAGATCGTGACGAAACGCCACATGCCACCGTCCGCCGCCCTGCCTTTGTCTGCGCCACGCAACAATCCGCAAAATCAGCATGATGCCTTGCTGTGTGGTTCCGCGGCATGCCCAGCCGCGCGAGGACATACGCCATCCCGCAAGCATTTCGCCGCCAACAAGCCCTCACGAACCACATCATGTGAAATTATACCCGTACAAAAAAGCACCACGCGAGTGTTGCAGCCTTGTATCATTGTTGCAGATTTGCAACCCCTGCCGCCACACCTGTAATGCCATATAATTATTCAACTTAATTAAGATACGTTGCGGAAGTGAACCCGAAAGTGAACGCCCCGCATGACCGCATGTGGTACAAAACCAGTCACGCTTTCCGCTTGTACCGCACGGAACAAGCCCCCACCCCCCCGCCACCCCGGGTTGGCACGCCTGCTGCAACACTGGGACATACGCACGCAATCCGGACGCACCGGAACCGGAACAAACACACACGTACGGAGGATTCACATGCGCAACCGAGTAACGGCCCTTCTCGTCGCCCTGCTGACCATGGTGACCCTGCTGGCCACCAGCGGCATCGCCCAGGCCAAGGCCATCACCCTGCGCCTTGCCCACCCCATGGCACCGGGCAACAACGTCACGCTCGGCTATGAAAAATTCAAGGAAATCGTGGAAAAGAAGTCCGAAGGAAAGGTCAAGATCCAGCTCTTCGGCAACTGCATGCTGGGCAGCGACCGCGTGACCATGGAAGCGGTGCAGCGCGGCACCCTGGAAATGGCCTCCAGTTCCTCGCCGAACATGGCCAACTTCTCGCCCATGTTCATGGTTTTCGACCTGCCCTACATCACCAGCCCCACGCACCAGAAGAACCTGTACGAAGCCCTGGATAGCGGCGACCTTGGCAAGTACCTGTCCACCGAAAGCGAAAAGATCGGCCTCAAGCCCATCATGTTCAGCGAATACGGCTACCGCAACTTCGTCAGCCGCACCGCCCCGGTGACCAACGTGGCCAGCCTTGCCAACATGAAGGTGCGCACCACCGATTCCCCCGTGGAAGTCGCCGTGGCCAAGGCCCTGACCATGAACCCCGCGCCCATCGCCTGGGGCGAGGTGTACACGGCCCTGCAGCAGGGCACCGTGGACGGCGAAGGCAACACCTTCTCGTTGCTCTACGACGCCAAGCACAATGAAGTTCTGAAGTTCGCCAACGATTCCGCGCACAACTACAGCATGCACATCCTCATGATCAACGCCAAGGTGTTTGCCGGCCTGCCGGCCGACGTGCAGCAACTGCTGGTGGATGCCGGCAAGGAAACCCTGGTCTACCAGCGCGGCATCACCAACGAACTGGAAACGAAGGCCAAGCAGAAGTTCATTGAGGGCGGCATCAAGGTGCACACCCTCACCGCCGAGGAGCGCGCCGAATACGTCAAGCTGACCCGCCCGGTGTGGGACCTGTTTGCCGACCGCATTCCCAAGCACCTGCTTGACCTCGTGCTGGCCACCCAGAAGTAGCCGGTCCGCCTGATCCCCCGACCGGGGGCGGGGAAATCGCAGGCCTTCCCCGCCCACCGGCACATGCAGACACTTTCCGTGTCCTTGCCCGCGGCCGACGCCGCGACAGACATCACCTGGCCGCCGGGTGCGGCATGCCAAGCAACAAGAGGCAACGACAATGAACGAATTTTCCGCGGCCATCACGGAAGATCCCCCCGCTAACCGGGCAGGACTTCTGAAGAAGCTGGATGATAATTTCGAAAAGCCGTTCCTGTTCGCGGGAATGCTGGCGATCATCCTCATCATCTCGTTTCAGACCGCCTACCGCTACATCATCACCCACATGTATTCGGGGTCCGGCGCGGCGGTATGGACCGAGGAACTGGCCCGCTTCATCTTCATCTGGATTTCGTACCTGGCCATTCCGCTGGCCATCCGCGACCGTTCGAACATCCGCGTGGACATCGTGTACGATCGCCTGTCCCCCCGCCTGCAGAAGATGAGCTGGGTGGTGGTGGACGTCTGCTTCCTGATGTTGACGGCGGTTGTTCTGTACATGGGCACCAACCACATCTCCATGATGCTGGAATTCCCGCAGACCACTCCCGCCCTCCAGATTCCCTACGCCATCCCGTACCTGATCCTGCCCGTGGGCTTCGGCCTGATGGCCGTGCGCCTGTTGCAGGACCTGTTCACCCAGGCCCAGGAAATCGGGCTGAAGGACACCCTGCTCTCGCTCGCATTCTGCGCCGCCATGGCGGCCCCGGTGCTGCTGGACACCGATTTCAGCGCACTCGCCCTGCTGTTCGGCTACTTCCTGCTGTTCCTGGTGGTGGGCGTGCCCATTGCCATCAGCCTCGGCCTGTCGGCGCTGGCCACCATCGTCGGCGCGGGCACCCTGCCCATCGACTACGCGGCGCAGGTGGCCTTCACCTCCATCGACAGCTTTCCCATCATGGCCATCCCGTTCTTCATCGCGGCGGGCGTGTTCATGGGCGCGGGCGGCCTTTCGCGCCGCCTGCTGGCCCTGGCCGACGAAATGGTCGGCGCGCTGCCCGGCGGCATGGCCCTGGCCACCATCGCCACCTGCATGTTCTTCGCGGCCATCAGCGGTTCCGGCCCGGCCACGGTGGCGGCCATCGGTTCGCTGACCATCCCGGCCATGGTGGAGCGCGGCTACGACAAGCTGTTCTCCGCCGCCGTTGTGGCCTGCGCCGGGGCCATCGGGGTCATGATCCCCCCCAGCAACCCCTTCGTGGTCTACGGCATCTCCGCGCAGGTCTCCATCGGCAAGCTGTTCCTGGGCGGCATCGTGCCCGGTCTGCTCACCGGCTTCGCGCTCATGGCGTACGCCTACTTCTACTCCAGGAAGCGCGGCTGGCACGGCGAGGCGCGCACCCGCAACCTGTCCACCTTCGCCCGCGCGGCCTGGGAGGCCAAGTGGGCCCTGATGGTGCCGGTGATCATCCTTGGCGGCATCTACGGCGGCCTCATGACCCCCACCGAGGCGGCCGCCGTGGCTGCGCTCTACGGGTTGATCGTGGGGCTGTTCGTGTACCGCGAGATCAAGCTGCGCAACCTGACACAGTGCGTCATGGAGTCGTGCAGCACATCCGCCATCGTCATCATCCTGATGTCCATGGCCACCATCTTCGGCAACATCATGACCATCGAGCAGGTGCCCACCCGCATCGCCGAGGCCATGCTGGGCCTGACCGAAAACAAGTTCCTGATCCTGCTGCTGATCAACCTGCTGCTGCTGTGGGTGGGCACCTTCATGGAGGCCCTGGCGGCCATCGTGATCCTTACGCCCATCCTGTTGCCCATCGTGGTCAAGGTGGGGGTTGATCCCCTGCACTTCGGCATCGTGATGGTGGTCAACCTGGCCCTCGGCTTCATCACGCCGCCGGTGGGCGTGAACCTCTTCGTGGCCAGCGGCATCGCCCGCTGCAAGCTGGAACCGCTGGCGCGCGTGGCCTTTCCGCTGCTGCTGGTGATGATCGGCATCCTGCTTCTGATCACCTACGTTCCCGACCTGCCCCTGTTCCTTACCAGGTAGCACGCCGGAAACGAGAATGCCCGGCACGGACCGCCCCGATGCAACCTTGGGGCGGCCCGTCACCGGGCCGACCGGACCATTGAGAACCTCAGCGAACCAACAGCCCAGTCAAAGGAGAATCATCATGCGCAATCCCGAATGCTGCGAGGTCATGACCCCGCACGAACAGCGCCTGTTCGACAAGATGGAAGGCAAGGAAGACCGCTTCCGCGCAGGCCACAGCCGGGTATTCACCATCCTCGAATCGTTCGAAGGCCTGCGCCCGCGCATCGACGTCGAACGCGCCAAGTACTTCACCGAGTCCATGCGCGCCACCGAAGGGCAGCCGCTGGTGCTGCGCTGGGCCAAGGCCATGAGGCACATCGCGGAAAACATCTCCGTGTACATCGACGACCACCAGCTGCTGGCCGGTCGCGCCGGTGCGCAGGGGCGCTACGGCATCCTGTACCCTGAACTGGACGGCGACTTCCTGGGGCTTGCCATCGAAGACCTGCCCAAGCGTACCGAATCGCCCTTCACCATCACCCCGGAAGACGCCCGCGTGGTCGTGGACGAGATCGCTCCGTTCTGGAAGGGCAAGACCTACCACGAAAGCCTCAACCTGGCCCTGCCCGCCGACGTGCACAAGCTGACCTACGACGACCCCGAAGGGCTGCACTCGCGTTTCATCGTCAACGAAACCTCGTCGTTCCGCTCTTCCATCCAGTGGGTACACGACTACGAAAAGGTGCTCAAGAAGGGCTTTGGCGGCCTGAAGCAGGAAGCCCTGGAAAAGCTGGCCGCGCTCGACCCGCTGAGCCCCGCCGACAACTGCGAGAAGCGCCCCTTCCTTGAAGCCGTGACCATCGTGTGCGACGCCATGGCGATCTGGGCCAGGCGCCACGCCGCCCTTGCGCGCGAAAAGGCCGGCGTCGAAACCAACGCCACCCGCAAAGCCGAGTTGCTGACCATGGCCGACATCTGCGAACGCGTGCCCGAGCACCCCGCCCGCACCTTTCACGAGGCGGTGCAATCGCAGTGGTTCACCCAGATGTTCTCGCGCATCGAGCAGAAGACCGGCACCATCGTCTCCAACGGGCGCATGGACCAGTACCTTTACCCGTTCTACGAAAAGGACATGGCCGAAGGCCGCCTGACCGAAGATTCCGCCCTTGAACTCATCGAGTGCATGTGGGTGGGCATGGCCCAGTTCATCGACCTGTACATCTCGCCCACCGGCGGCGCCTTCAACGAAGGCTACGCCCACTGGGAGGCGGTGACAGTGGGCGGCCAGACCACCGACGGCCGGGACGCCACCAACGACCTGACCTACCTGTTCCTGAAGTCCAAGCGCGAATTCCCGCTGCACTACCCCGACCTTGCGGCGCGCATCCATTCGCGCGCGCCGGAACGCTACCTGTGGGAAGTTGCGGAAACCATCAAGGACGGCTCGGGCTTTCCCAAGCTGATCAACGATGAGGAAATCATACCGCTGTACGTCTCCAAGGGGGCCACCTTCGAGGAAGCGTACGACTATGCCGTGTCGGGCTGCACCGAGGCGCGCATGCCCAACCGCGACACCTACACCTCGGGCGGCGCCTACATCAACTTCGCCGCCGCGCTGGAAATGGTGCTCTACAATGGCCGCATGAAGAAGTACGGCGTGGCAGACCTTGGCGAACACACCGGCGACCCCTGCGAATTCAAGAGCTGGGACGACCTGTGGAACGCCTACGTGGCCCAGCACAAGCTGTTCCTGAAGACGGCCTTCATGCAGCAGCACATCATCAACAACCTGCGCGCCCGACACTTTGCGCAGCCCATGGGCTCCACCCTGCACGACCTGTGCATGAAGCACTGCCTCGACCTGCACACCCCGCAGATTCCCGAGGGCATCAACCTCGGTTACTTCGAGTACATCGGCTACGGCACCGTGGTGGATTCCCTCGCGGCGCTGAAGAAGGTGGTCTTCGAAGACAAGACCCTGACCATGGCGGAAGTAATCGAGGCCCTGGAATGCAACTTCGAGGGCAAGGAAGACGTGCGCCAGATCCTGCGCAACGCCCCCTGCTACGGCAACAACGACGACTACGCAGACACCATCGCCCGCGACATCGACCAGTTGTCCGTGGAATACGGGGCCCGCTACTCCAAGGACCTCGGCATGCACAACGACGTGCGCTACGTGCCCTTCACCTCGCACGTGCCGTTCGGCAAGGTGGTCAGCGCCACCCCCAACGGTCGCAAGGCGTGGTCCCCGCTGTCCGACGGCTCGTCCGCCTCGCACGGGGCTGACGTCAATGGCCCCACGGCGGTACTGCTTTCCAACTTCAGCTCCAAGAACTACGGCTACCGCTCGCGCGCGGCACGCATGCTGAACATCAAGTTCACGCCCAAGTGCCTGGAAGGCGATGACGGCACCCAGAAGCTGGTTTCGTTCATCCGCACCTTCTGCGACCTGAAGCTGTGGCACGTGCAGTTCAACGTCATCAACCGCGAAACCCTTCTCGCCGCCCAGCGCGACCCCGAGAAGTACCGCAACCTCATCGTGCGCATCGCTGGCTACAGCGCCTACTTCGTGGACCTGTCGCCCGACCTGCAAAACGACCTGATTGCCCGTACCGAACACGGCACCATGTAGTTCGGGGCAACGGCGGGCCGGGCTCGCCGCGCCATGGGGCGCCCCTCCAGAAGGCACGGAGGGGCGCCCCACAGGGCATCCCCTGCCACGGGGGCACGCACTTCACAACACGCAAACCCCGTATCACGGGTGCACCGGAACTCTCGCATGAACCCCACGGACGACACAAACGGCAACGGCATCATCTTCAACATCCAGAAATATTCCGTGCACGATGGACCGGGTATCCGCACCGTTGTCTTTCTGAAAGGGTGCCCACTGCGGTGCGAATGGTGCTCCAACCCGGAATCGCAGGCCACGCGCATTCAGCTGGCCTACAACACAGGGCGGTGTCTCGGTCTTTCGCAATGCGTACGCTGCGTGGAAATGTGCCTGTCCGGCGCCATATCACGGGGGGAGGACGAGCGCATCGTCATCGACAGGGCCTTGTGCGCGGAATGCACGCGCGACTGCACATCCGTCTGCCCGTCCAATGCCCTCATCACCTATGGGGTACGCCGCACGGTGCGGGAGGTACTGCGCACGGTGGAACAGGACAGCCTGTTCTATGCCCGCTCCGGCGGTGGCATGACCCTTTCCGGCGGCGAGCCGCTGATGCAGGGCGACTTTGCCCTGGCCCTGCTGCGCGAAGCGCGCAAGCGCCGCATCGGCACCGCCGTTGAAACCTGCGGCCATGTGCAGTGGGAAACCCTGGACGAGGCCTGCCGCCTGACACGCACCCTGCTGTTCGACCTGAAGCACGTGGACCCGGCCCGGCACGAAGCCGGAACCGGCGTGACCAGCACGCTGATCCTGGAAAATTTCCGGCGGGTGATGGAACACCACCCCAAACTGCACGTGATGGTACGCACCCCTGTCATACCCGGGTTCAACGATGACGAAGCGGCCATTTCAGCCATTCTTGACGTGCTTGCGCCCTACCCCCACGTGGAATACAGCCTGCTCCCCTACCACCGGCTGGGCACCCAGAAGTACCACTTTCTGGGGCGTGAGGCCCCCATGGGCGAAGTGAAGCTGGACGACAAACGCATGGCATCCCTGTCGCGCCTGGTCGCCGCCAGGCGGGGATAAGGCAGGCCGAAGCGGCTCCGCAACAGGCAGCGCGGGGCGCCTTGCGTGCCGTTCCTTCCTGCCGTACGGTTAGCCGCTTCGCGGCCCGGCCTTGCGGTCGGGTTCATCACCGCGAAGCCCGCACGACCCGCCCGAGGCCGGGCAGCAAGACCACACAATGGAAAAAATTCTAAAAAATTTCAGAAACATAATCGATATCTTCAGCGACGGCATCTACATCTCGGACCGAGACGGCACCACCCTGCTGGTGAACCGGATGTACGAAAAGCTGACCGGGCTGCGACAGGACGAACTGCGTGGCCGCAACGTCAACGCGCTTGTCGAGGAAGGCATATTCGACCGCATCCTGAACCCGGAAATCGTGCGCTCCAAGCGTCCGTCCACCTCGGTACAGAACGTGCGGGGCGAAAAGAAGATCATCCTGCGCGGCTACCCCGTGCTGGACGAGTCGGGCGAGGTGTGCCTGGTGGTCACCTTTGCTCGGGACATCACCATGATCACCCAGTTCCGCGACCAGATCGCCCAACAGAAACAGCTCATTGACGAATTTCACGAACGCCTGGAAAGCATGATCCAGACGGGGGTGTCCCCCGCGCAGCCCATTTTCCGCAGCGAGGCCATGTTGTCGCTGGTGGCGCGGCTGCAACGGGTAGCGGGAACGGACGCCACGCTCCTGTTGCTGGGCGAAACCGGGGTCGGCAAGGACGTGCTGGCCCGCCTGGCGCACGAGCACAGCCCGCGCAGCGAGCACATGTTCCTGAAGATAGACTGCGGCAGCATCGCACCGAACCTCATCGAATCGGAACTGTTCGGATACATGGCGGGTGCGTTTTCCGGTGCCAATGCCAAGGGCAAGGCCGGTTACTTCGAGATGGCGGAAGGCGGCACGGTGTTCCTGGACGAGATAGGCGAGTTGCCCCTGCCCATGCAGACCAAGCTGTTGCGGGTGCTGCAGGACCAGGAGGTAACCCGCGTGGGCGCCACCCAGCCACGCAAGGTGGATGTGCGCATCATTGCAGCCACCAACCGCGACCTTGGCGACGACGTGCGCACCGGCAAGTTCCGCAGTGATCTGTTCTACCGCCTGAGCGTGGCGGTGCTGCAAATCCCGCCGCTGCGCGAACGGCGCGAGGACATAGCCCCCCTGGCCCGCCACTTTCTGGAGCGCTACGCCTCCAAGTACCGCCGATCCATGGAAATCGCCGAATCGGCGCTGGAAGCGCTGGAAAATTACAGCTGGCCGGGCAACGTGCGAGAAATGCAGAACTTCATTCAGGGCATGGTGGTCACCGGCGACCGTCCCACCATCACCTGTTCCGACCTGCCTCCGCACATGGCCGAGGAATGCCGCCCCGGGCTGGCCTACACCATGCCGGAAATGCTTGAGCCGCGCGCCCTGCGCGACATCATGGATGAAATAGCACGCGAAATCCTGGAGCGGGCCATTACCCGGCACGGCTCCGTGAACAAGGTGGCACGCCTGTTCAAGGTCAGCCGCACGACCATTTTTCGCAAGCTGCGCGAACAGCCCTCCGGCGGCGAACCCGATGGACTGGAGGGGACTGGCGGAGCGGACCGGTAGCCGCCCCGGAATCGGGATGCGGGAAGACCGTTGCCGGATGCCCGGAAGGGCGATTGCCCGGCCACTGGTCCGGCGGCCTTCCCGCCTGCCAGGCAGGTTTCCGCTCCTCCGTGCCCCAACTCCCCCTACTCGCAGGTGGACATGTCCAGCAGATGGTAGCTGTTCTTGCCCGCCTGCTTGGCCACGTACATGGCCTTGTCGGCCTCTTCCAACAGGGCGCGCAAGGGGGCTGGCGCACCGGGCAGCGCCGCTCCGGCGGCACGGCCCCTGTCGTCCTCCTGGCCACCTGTCCCGCCGCTACCGTCATCAGCCCACTCACCAGGGCCGTACGGGCGCACGGCGGCCTGTCCGCCGTCCGTTCCATCGTCCGGCAGGTCTGCGGCCAGGTCCTTTTCCGGCATTTCAGGGTATCCCCCCGCCTTGCCCAGCGCGATGCCGACGCTGCACCCGATGCCGAACCCGATCTGCGCCACGCCGGACACGATGCGCGCGGCCACGCCCCGGGCCACCTCGCAGGCCGTGTCGGCCTGCAAGGCCAGACACAGTACGAATTCGTCCCCGCCCAAGCGGCCCACCACGTCTGACGAGCGCACCGCGCCCTCCAGCACCCGGGCCGTGCGGCGCAGCACCACATCCCCCTCGGCGTGGCCGTACTGGTCGTTGAGCTGCTTGAACCCGTCAAGGTCGATGAACATGACGGCCAGTCGCAACGACTCGTCGTGGCGGCTGCCTTCCAGCAGGCGCCGGGCATGCCGCAGGAACAACGCCCGGCCCGCAAGGCCGGTCAGGCCGTCCCGCAGGGCCATCTCCTCGCGCTCGCGGGACGCGGCCAGTTCGTCACCCACCTGGCGCAATTCTCGCACCATGGTGGGCCGGGCCGGTTCGTCGTCCGCCTCCGGCAGAAGGCACGAGCGGGCCGCCAGTTCCACCTCGGCCACGAAACGGCGCGACAGCAGCCACGCCCCGGCAACGCCCACGACGATGCACGCCCCGCCGATACCCGCCAGGCGCAGCAGATACCCCCGCATGGCGGACTGCAACGTGGTCATGGGCACCTGCACGACCGCGTGCCAGCCCCAGCCTCCCACCGGTGCAACGGCGAAGCGCACGGGAACGCCTTCACGATTCTCCGCTTCCATCACTTCGGAAGAATGAAACACATCGCGCAGGCGCGGGCCGACGGACTTGCCTACGGCCAACTCCGGCAGCAGTGTCCGGGCCAGGATGGTGCCCTGCCCGTCCACCAGCTTGGCGGACCACCCTTCCGGCAGGCGTTCCGCCTCCAGCACGCGGGCGTAGGCCGCCACCCCGATATACATTCGCAGCACGTACCGGTGCCCCCGGCTCACCTGCATCGGCACGCCCAGCGCCGTGACCGGCTGGTGCAGGATGCTGCCCTGAAACAGATCGGACGCCACGGGCCGGTCCTCGTCCAGAGCACGCCGGGCCGACGCCAGGTCGCCCGTGGGCGGCAGCGCAACGCCCAGCGGTTCCCACGTGTTGAAAATCTGGTTGCCGTCATGGTCCACCAGCGCCAGCGACTGTACCTCGCGGTGCACGCTGCCCACCCCCTTGGCCTGGCGGTACAACTGGCCGATATCCATTCTTTCCGAATCCTGCGAGGCCGCCAGGGCGTGCAGCATGGCCGCCTTGGCCGACAGTTCCGCATCAACGGCCTGGGCCACGGCCAGCACCTGCCGATGCAGTTCCGCGTCGGTCTTCTCCTGCTGCGCGCGCATGTGCTCGACCATGGCGAACACGGAAAAGAGGGTGGTGGGCAGGCCCGCTACCAGTGCAAGCAGCAGCAGCCAGCCGCGCACCCCCATGGTGGGCGTGTTCCGAGTACGCTTGAATCCTGCCATGCCCCCTCCCTTGCCGACACTGCCTGCCGACCAGCACCAGCCCGATGCTGCGTATCCGGACTGGTGTGTGCGGCCCCGCCTGCCCCCCCGGACGCAGAGCCGCAAGACCGCTTGACGCGCAAACCGTACGCGAATCCTCGTCACCCACGATAACCGCACCAGACAGAAGCAGGCAATCGCCATGATCATGACCGGCGCACGCAAAACGCCCCGACGACCACAGCCGTCGGGGCGTTGCATCAGCAATGGCACGCCGCGCCGGAACCGCGCGGGCCACGCATCCTAATCAGCCGGATCTGCCTCTTCGTCCTCTTCCTCGTCGAAGGGGAAGGCGTCTTCTATCTCGGCCACGTACATTTCAGGGTCAAAATCGTGCTGCTCCCATGCCTCGTACAGATGTTCGGGAACATTCCGATGGATGCGCGTCACCTCGCGTTCGTCGTCGAGGGTCATCTCGATGACCAGCGTCCCCGTCCCTTCCGCCATGCCGTCGGTCTGGATGAAGTCAACGTCATGGATTTCAAGGCCATCGGGATCCGTTTGCGAGAGTTGTGACATGGAATGCATACCTCCGGGCAAAGCGTTGCGACAGGTTGAGGCGGCACGTGCGGCGCACCGCGTTTGGCGGCACGGTGCGGATGCGGTCCGCCATGCGTTGATGCCGCCGACTGCCCTGCCGATACACCCGGCGCACCCCGCTGGCAACACGCCATGCCCGTGTTTCCGCGCAAAAGCTGCCCGCGCGGCATCTTTGGCGTGCCCATGCGCGTTGCGGGTATTCTCATGGCGGGCGGCCCGCATCCACGGTAGACTGGATCAGTCCCGAAACCCCAACCCGCCGGAGGCCGCCATGCCTGCCTGTGTGCGTTGCGGAAAGTGCTGTGCCCTGCTGCACCTGCTGACCGTGGACGCGGACGACGTGGCCCGCTGGCGGCGCGAAGGGCGCGAGGACATCCTGTGCCGGGTGGGCGAAACCCGCGCCACCGACGGCACGGGTACGGTCCACGATGTCTGGCTGTCACCCCGCGCCGACGGCGGTGGCAGCGGCGGCGGCGAGGACGGCCACTGCCCGTGGCTGCGCCACACCCCGGACGGCCACGGCATCTG
>NZ_VSMK01000352.1 GCF_011682075.1 Nitratidesulfovibrio liaohensis | reverse complement strand
CCTGGGTGGCCTTTCGCGGCGACGTGCTGATGACCGGGCTGCGCGCGGCGGTGGTGGCCGCCACGGCGGTGGCGGTGGGCATTTCGGTGCGCCGCATGGCCGTGGGCGGAGCGCTGCGCACCCATGTGTCCGGCGGCCTGGATGCCTGCGGTTGCGGCTGCGGGCATGATCATAGCGAGTGCGGACACGAGCATGTCCATGCCGGATTCGTTGCCGGGCAAACCACCGGGCAGGCCCCGCTGCTGCCGCAGTTCAACGAGGTGCAGACCTCCATGGCGTCGGTGCCTGCCACGGCCTTTCCGGAGGGGGCTGCGGCGTCCTCCGCGCTTGCCCCGCCTGCCGCAGCCGCATCCCGCGCGGCGCAATTGCACGGGGTGGCCCGGCACATGACAGCCGACCTGCTGGACGCCTGCGCCTGGCTGCTGCCCGGCGCGCTGGCCGCCGCCGCGTTCCGCACCTTTACCCCGCCCGAGGCGCTGTTCCTGTTCATGGATACCCCGGCCCTTGCCATACCGGCCCTGATGGGGCTGGCCGTGCTGCTCAGCGTATGCTCCGAGGCCGACGCCTTCGTGGCCGCATCGTTCGTGGGCTTTCCCGCCTCGGCCCGGTTGGCCTTCGTGGCGCTGGGCCCCATGCTGGACCTGAAGCTGATGGCCATGTATGGCGCCGCCTTCCGGCGCGGGCTGGTGCTGCGGCTGGTGGTATTGCCCACCCTTTGCGTGTGGGCGGCGTGCATGCTGCTGGCCGGGGTGGGGGTGCTGGAATGAGTGCTGCCCGTCCCGCATTCCGCCTGCCCGCCGCCGCCGTCCTGGTCGATGTGGCCCTGCTGTGGGGCATTGCGCTGGTCATTGCCTGGCTGGGCTGGTCGGGCACCTATTCCATGTTTCTGAACCCGCGTTTTCTGTGGCTGACCCTGCTGACCGGCGCGGCGCTGGCCGTACTGGGCGCGGCGGTGCTGCTGCGCACCATGGCGGGAGTTCCGGCGTCTCTGCAGGCCCCGGGATCAGGGACCATCGCCCGTCCCGTGCCGTTGCGCCGGGCGGTGCTGCTGGGGCTGTTGCTGGGGGTGAGCCTGACCGCCACGGTGGACTGGTGGGGCGCGGGGGTGGCCCTGTCTGGTGGGGTGACGGCTTCGCCCGGCGTGGTGACGGGCAGGATTGGCGGCGGCACGGCGGATGCGTCGGCGACCGCGAGTCCGCCCCGTCAGGCTGCTCAGACCCGGTCCGTGCCCCTGGGAACCGCCGTGGGTCCGGACATGCATCCCGATGCCCGCTATGACGACCCGGATGCCTTTGCCGGGTCGTCCGATGGCTGGGAGGCCGCAGGCAAGCCCGGCTCCCGCCCCGGTCCGTTCGATGACGCGCCGGTCCCCGACGGTGGCGATGACGAACTTGGTCCGCGTGCCATCTACGCGGACAAGGACTACGTACGCATCAACCTGGCGGAATTGTTCCTGCTGGAACGGCGTAACAGGCCGGAGGAACTGGCCGGGCGCTACGTGTTCCGCGGCGCGGTGACCCGCCACCCCACCCTGGATGCCCAGGGCGCGGTGGCCGTGTTCCGGGTGAACCTGTACTGCTGCCTGGCCGATGCCACGGCGGGTGGCTTTGCGGTGCGGCCCGGCGTGCGGGAAGATGGCCGCCTTGCCAAGGGCAGCCCCACACGCCCCCCCCAGTCCGCTCCGGCTCCTGTCACCTCGCCGCCCGCACCGGGCGCTGCCCCCACGCTGCCGGTGCCCGCATCAAGCGGTGTGCTGGCCGCTCTGCGCGATGGCCAGTGGGTGGAAGTGTATGGTCGCCTGACCCGCGAAAAGTTGCCCGACAAGCTGGCCCGCCTTGCCCCGCGCGACGTGTTTGCGGGGTCGCTGAACCCCGGCTGGGTGTTCACGGCGGACGCTGTCCGGCTCATCCCGCCGCCCGGCGATCCGTTCATCTTCCAGTGGCGCGAGGCCGAACCCTACCTGTGGTAGGGGCGCGCCGTCCGCGCATCCCCATTCTGCCCCATCCACATTCTTTTCTTTGCTGACGCGCACATGACAAGACCGGGAGCGGCCCTGCGGCCACTCCCGGTCGTTTTGTTCATGCGTCGGCAGATGCGGAACGCACCGCGCCCGTCAGGCGAAGGCCAACGGGCGAAAAGACAATTTGAAGCCCTTACGCCGTCTTCGGCGTGGTCACCTCATCCACAAGGTACAGGATGTTGCGGTACGGAATCTTGCCGTGCAGCGAGAGGCCGATTTCGCAGGTGCGGCTGGTGGAGTAGCCTTCCTCGCAGATTTCCACCTGCCGCCGCAGTTCCTTCAGCGCGCCCGTGTTCAGTTCCGGGAAGCTGAAGCCACGGTCGCCCGCGAAGCCGCAGCAGAACACGTCTTCCGGCACCACCACCTGTTCGGCGCACAGTTCGGCCAGTTGCTTGAACTTGCCGGGCAGGCCCAGTTTCACCGCCGTGCAGGTGGAGTGGATGGCGATGGTGCGCTCCGCCTTGCGGAAGTCCAGCGCCTGCGTCAGGTGCTCCAGCGCGAATTCGATGGGTTCGTACAGCTTCAGGCGCTTATCCAGGGTTTCCTTCATGCGGTACAGGCAGGGGCTGGTGTCGCACAGTACCGGGATGGCCCCGTTGTCGCTGACCTTCAGCAGGGCCTCGGACAGTTCCTTGGCCTTCATGTCGGCCTGCGCCTTGAAGCCCTTGCTCTCGAAGGGCTGGCCGCAGCACAGGTCACCCAGCTTTTCCGGGAACAGCACGTGGTAGCCCGCCTTCAGCAGCAGGCCGATGGTCTTGGCGGGCAGCGGGTCGCGCTGCTCGTCGTCGCGGGCCGGGCCCATGGAGCGGGCGATGCAACTGGGGAAGTACACCACCTTGCGGTCGGACACCGGCCCGCGCGGGGCGTGCGCCGGGGCCGATGCGCCGGTGGGCATGGCCCGCGTCCACAGCGGGGCCTTTTTCA
>NZ_VSMK01000351.1 GCF_011682075.1 Nitratidesulfovibrio liaohensis | reverse complement strand
CGGCAACGGATGCGGCCTTGGCCGCAGCCGCGCGGCGGGCGTAGTGCGTCGGGGGTTCCACGGGCAGCGGCTCCGGCTCTGCCGCGCCGTTGCCGTACACCTCGAACGACAGCCCGAGGGAATGCAGGAACTCGCGGCGGCGGGGCGAGCCCGAGGCCAGCACCACGGGCAGCAACGCCCGGAAAGGGCCCGCGGGCACGACAACGTCGGGGATGTCCGCCGGGCACTGCTGGGTCAATGGGGTATGCTCGGTCATGCGGTTGCGGCTCCGAAAAGAAGGTAACGCTGGCGCCCGCGCAGGTACATCCGCCAACCCGGCAGGCAGGGCACCCGACCACCCGAAACAATCGGCCACCCGGAACAGCCGGGCATCGGCCAGGAAGCCTGCCTTGCCAATCGGCCCAGTGGAATCCGCGTGACAAGTTGAACCAGATCAGACTGGCCAGGCCGCACGGGTAGCGGTCGGTACGCCTTGCGTGTCATGCCCCATGGCAGCGCCGGGCGCAAGTATGCCCCGCATACAGCCATACCGCATGCATGTGCGCACGTTACCATGCGGCAGTGCATTCATATCCCGACATATATATGCAGTGCACCCCACACATGATGGGGGCATTCCCTACCTGCTGCAAAAGAATGCAGTCACACCGCAAGATCACCTAATGTTTCCGGGGCAGCCGCCGATAGGAGGGATGAGTGCATGGGCGGGTCTTCCCTCTTCGCATTGGCCGGAAAATTTTTCGGAAAAAAATGCGTCCGCCCCCTAAAGTTTCCCCTTTGGGTAGCCGATAGGCGATACGAGGGGAGACTACCGTGACCACGAACTCGTTTTACCTTCGCAACATGCTGCTGCACTACGACAAGCAGCTTGTGACCGCGCGCAGGCTGGCCCGCTACCGGCAGGCCATGCGTCTCGCGTCGGGCGAGGAGGAAAGCGCCATTCCTCCTGAGGTGAAACGCCGGTTCATGGTGGAACGTGTGGCTCGTGAGATCATGGAGAATCTTCTGCTTGCGGGAAGCGACAACCCCGTCGTACGAGAGATTCGGCAGAAGCTGGAACAGGAATTGGGAGAAACGCTCACCTTCACGTATCCTCCGACGCAGCTGGACATCCAGGTGTTCCGCGCCGGGCCGGAAGGCCCCGTCGAGGTAGCGCCAGCGGAGAAGGCGAGAATCCTTGACCGGCTATGGCACATTGCTCTCGAAACAGTGGACGATACCATGCTTTAGGCGATCCACGTTCCGATAAACGGTATGCTCCCCCGGGGAGGTAACCATGGAAATCAAGAACTATCTCAAGAACCTGGACCCGTACAGGACCAAGCTGGAACAGTCCGAGCTCCAGACCAAGCGCACCGCCGCCCGCAAGGAAAGCGACGCCGCGCCCTCTTCGCAGGGCGACCGCGTAAGCCTTTCCAACGAGGCCAAGCTGCGTACGGAAGCGTATTCCGCCGCCCTGGCCGCGCCCGACGTGCGTCAGGAAAAGGTGGACGCGCTGAAGAGCAAGGTGGAATCCGGCGAGTACCAGGTGGACTCGCGCGCCGTGGCCGAAAAGCTGCTCAAGGAAGAGCAGGATCTGTTCGGCTAGCGGCTTCGGGCGCCCCTGCCCACCCGTTTCTGACCCGCGTTTCGCGGGGGCAGTAGGCGCTGGCCTGTTGCGCAACGGTACTGCACCGATTGCGTAAGGACAGAGCGCCAATTGCGGGGCGGGATGCATGCGCCCGAACTGCCCGACCAACCACTGGGCTTTTTCGGTCGTACGTTGCCGAACGGCCTGCGAATGTAACGGCGAGGCGGAACCATTTTCGAATGGTTCCGCCTCGCCGCGTCTTGTTCTCCCCCTGGATGCACGCGAAAGGTGACAGGGGGGCGCGTCAGGTGCCCGTGACGGGTGAACGTGTGAGTGCGACTGGCGAACACATTCGGCACGCCGCGCATGCATAAAGGGCCGCGCGGCAATGCACCGCGCGGCCCCTGTCGGCATGGTGTCACCTCGCAAGGCCCCGCCCCGGCAGCTAACCGCCATCCCGCAGCAAGCGCCGCACGGCGGCGGCATCGGGCAGTTCCAGCGCACGTTCCGCAAGCCTGGCGCAGGCCGCCATGTCGCAGCCACGCACCACGTCCTTGGCACGCGGAATGGCCGGGCCGTTCATGCTCAATTCGTCCAGCCCCAGCCCCACCAGCAGCGGGATGGCCTCTGCGCTGCCCGCCAGCTCACCGCACATGGCCACGGGGATGCCCGCCGCGTTACCCGCCGCCACGGTGTCACGCACCATGCGCAGCACGGCAGGGTGCAGCGCGTCCGACAGGTCGGCCACGGCGGCGTTGCCCCGGTCGGCGGCCATGACGTACTGGGCAAGATCGTTGGTGCCGATGCTGAAGAAGGCCGACTCGCGCGCCAGCTGGTCCGCCAGGGCCACGGCGGCGGGCACCTCGACCATGATGCCCACCTCCACCGGGCCGTGGGGCAGGCCTTGCGCCGCCAGCGCTGCACGGGCCTCTTCCAGCAGGGCCTTTGCCGCCGCCAGTTCGCCGGGGTGGGCCACCATGGGGAACATGACCCGCAGGGGATGTTCGGCGGCGGCGCGCAGCAGGGCGCGCAACTGGGTCAGAAACAGTTCCCGCCGGGCGAGGCAGAAACGGATGCCCCGCAGCCCCAGAAAGGGGTTGTCCTCTCCCGCCGCAAAGTCTCCCAGATAGGGCACCGGCTTGTCGCCGCCAATGTCCAGGGTGCGCACCACCACCGGCAGGCCGGGCATGGCGGCGGCAGCGGCCACGTAGGCGGCGCGCTGCTCTTCCTCGTCCGGGGCGGCGGCCCGGTCCAGAAACAGGAACTCGGTGCGGAACAGGCCCACGCCCTCCGCGCCGTTCAGCAGGGCCGGGGCGGCGTCTGCCGGGGTGCCGATGTTGGCATGCACGTGCAGGTGGCGGCCATCTACGGTCACGGCGG
>NZ_VSMK01000350.1 GCF_011682075.1 Nitratidesulfovibrio liaohensis | reverse complement strand
TCTTCCGATCTCGGCGCGGGCGTGGACGGCGCGGACTTCATCGCCAAGGCATGGGCCGCCGGGGCCGGGGCGGTGGTGTGCCTGCCCGGCAAGGTGGAAGCAGCCCTTGCCGACGCCCCCGAAGGCGCGGTGGTGGCAGGGCACGACGACCCGCGCGCGGCCATCGGCCTGCTGGGCCAGGCCCGCTACGGCACGGATGCGCTGCCCTTTCCGGTGGTGGCCGTTACCGGCACCAACGGCAAGACCACCATCACCTATCTGCTGGAGCACGTGTTTTCCGCCCTTGGCCGCCGGGCCGGAGTGCTGGGCACCGTCAGCTACCGCTGGCCGGGCTTTGCCATGGACGCGCCGCTGACCACGCCCGACTGCATCGAAACCCACGCCATGCTGGCCCGCATGCGCGACGCCGGGGTGGACGTGGCGCTGATGGAGGTCTCGTCGCACGCGCTGGACCAGCGCCGGGTGGCGGGCATCCGCTTTGCCGGGGCCATCCTGACCAACCTGACCCAGGACCATCTGGATTACCACGGCGACATGGAACACTACTATGCCGCCAAGGCCCGCCTGTTCACCGGACTGCCCGACGCGGACAAGGCCTGCGCCATCAATGCCGACGATGCCTGGGGGCGCCGCCTGCTGGGCGAGGTGCCGCACGCCATCGGCTTCGGGCTGGATGCGGCAAATGCCGTTCAGGGCCGTCGGTACCTGCACGGCGAGATGGTGCGCAACGCCACCTCCGGCCTTACGCTGCGCATGGCGTATGAAGGGCGGCAGTGGGAACTTTCCTCGCACCTTGTCGGCGCGCACAACGCTTCCAACCTGCTGGCCGTGCAGGCGGTATGCCTGGGCATGGGCCTTGCGCCGCAGGATTTCGCCAGCCTGGCCGACTTCACCGGCGTGCCGGGGCGGCTGGAGCGCATCGTGAACCCGCGGGGGCTGGACATTTTCGTCGATTACGCCCATACCCCCGACGCGCTGGAAAACGTGCTGCGCGCGCTGCGCGCGGTGGGTTTTTCGCGCATCATCACCGTGTTCGGCTGCGGCGGCAACCGCGACCGCACCAAGCGCCCGCTGATGGGGCAGGCGGTGGCGCGCCATGCCGACGTGGCCGTGCTTACGTCTGACAACCCCCGCCACGAGGACCCGCAGGCCATCATGGCCGACGTGCTGCCCGGTCTTGCCGGGGCGCGTGAGGTGGTCAGCGACCCCGACCGGGCGCAGGCCATCGGCAAGGCCCTTGCGCTGCTGCAACCGGGCGACGTGTTGCTGGTGGCGGGCAAGGGGCACGAAAGTTACCAGCAGATCGGCGACCGCAAGGTGCCGTACAGCGACCAGCAGGTCATTCGGGAGATACTGGGGTGCAATTGATGTTCACGGCCGCGTGCCATGCCGTGCGGAGCCGCGCCATAGCCGCAGGGGCAGGCCGGTCCGGCCTTTCCGCCCGCACCGGGCTTTGCCGCCGCGCCTGCCTGGGTGCATGCATGACCGCATGCATCACCGCATGTATTGGGGGGGGGCGCCATGCTGTATAATCTGCTGTATCCCCTCAGTTCCGAATTCACGGTCCTCAACGTCTTCCGCTACATCACCTTCCGTTCGGTGTGGGCGCTGCTGACGGCGCTGCTGCTGTCCATCCTCATGGGGCCGCGTTTCATCGCATGGCTGCAACGCATCAAGTGCGGCCAGCATATCCACGAGGACGTGACCTGCCACATGCAGAAGGCGGGCACCCCCACCATGGGCGGCCTGCTCATCGCCTTCTGCCTGACGTGCAGCGTGCTGCTGTGGGCCGACCTGACCAACAAGTACGTCTGGCTGACCATGCTCATCTTTCTGGGCTTTGGCCTGGTGGGCTTTCTGGACGACTACATCAAGATCCGCCGCCGCAACAACAAGGGCCTGTCCGCCCGCGCCAAGTTCCTGGGGCAGGTGATTGTGGCCGCCGTTGCCATGTACATGGTGGTCAGCGAGCCGGTGTACTCCACCCGGCTGGCCTTTCCGTTCTTCAAGGGCCTCGCGCCCGACCTCGGCTGGCTGTACATCCCCTTCGCCGTGACGGTGATGGTGGGTTCGTCCAACGGGGTGAACCTTACCGACGGTCTGGACGGCCTGGCCATCGGCCCCACCATCATCGCGGGCATGGTCTTTGCCGTTTTCATCTACGTGGCGGGCAACGTGCAGATGGCCACTTACCTGCAAGTGCCCAACGTGCCCGGCGTGGGTGAGGTTACCGTGTTCTGCGGGGCGCTGGTGGGCGCAAGTCTGGGTTTTCTGTGGTTCAACGCCTACCCGGCCCAGGTGTTCATGGGCGACGTGGGCTCGCTGGCCCTTGGCGGCGCGCTGGGCTTTCTGGCGGTGCTGTGCAAGCAGGAACTGCTGCTGCTCGTCGTGGGCGGTCTGTTCGTTGTGGAAACCCTGTCGGTGATCCTGCAGGTGGGCTACTTCAAGTTCACGGGGGGCAAGCGCATCTTCCGCATGGCCCCGCTGCACCATCATTTCGAATTGCAGGGCATTCCCGAGTCGAAAATCATCATCAGGTTCTGGATCATGTCGGCGCTGCTGGGGCTGATGGCGCTGTCTGTCCTGAAGTTGCGCTAGGACGCTGGCTCCGAATTGTCTTTTCGTCCGCTGGCGGCGTCAAACTGCGCCAGCCATTACGGTCGAATACCATAAGAGTATACTCCCTCATGGCGGGCTTGTTTTCCTTGCCAGCGAACGAAAATCCTGCTTCGGAAGCAGCGCCTGAGGACGGAAGGATACGGCAATGACCTGCGACAAGCACACGGCGCAAACCATCGGCAAGGGCGACCTTGTGGTGGTCGTGGGCGCGGGCCGCTCCGGCATGGCTGCCGCGCGGCTGCTGCACCGCATGGGGGCGCGCGTGCGCCTGCTGGAACGCAACGCCGACGGGGTGCCCGCCGACTTTGTGCGCTGGGCCGCGGAAGCCGGGGTGG
>NZ_VSMK01000349.1 GCF_011682075.1 Nitratidesulfovibrio liaohensis | reverse complement strand
GGGCCGGACGGGGCGGGGGCATCGTCGCCGTCATCGTCATCCGGAGCGGGCCTGATCGGTCCCGCCTTGCCGATGGAGCCAGAGGTGGCCGCCAGCAGCGGCTCCGGCCGCACGGCCAGCCACCCGGCCAGCGCTAGCGCAAGGCATAGCAGACAGCACGCCGCCGCGCACGGACGTCCGCTGTTCCGTCCGGCAGCCTGCCCTGCCCCGGCGGCAGCCGTCCGAAACGGCAAGAACGGATGCTGGAACGGGCGCATGGCTCAGGCCACCCCGCCGTCGAGAAAAGGACACAGAGGGCAGTCGGCGCAACGCGGCGTGCGCGCGCGGCACCAATCCTTGGCCACTCGCACGATGAGGGCGTGGTATTCGTTGTACAGGGGCACGTCCGGTTCCAGCACGTCCATGAACACGTCGCGCAGGTCGTGGTAGGGGATGTCTTCCGGCACCATGGCGTGCCGGTGCAGGATGCGCCGGGTGTAGGCATCCACCACGAAGGTGGGCAACCCCACGGCGTACAGCAGCACGGAATCGGCCGTTTCCGGCCCGATGCCCGACACCTTGAGCAGGCGGGGGCGCAGGTCGTCCAGGTCCTGCCCGGCCAGCACGCCGAAGTCGAAGCCGCAGGTATCATCCAGAAAGCGCAGCAGGTTGCGCAGCCGCACCGCCTTCAGCCGAAAGAACCCCGCCGGGCGGATCAGCTCGGACAGGTCCGCCTCGGGCAGGGACAGCAATGTCTGGCCGCTGGCCAGCGCGCCCGCGCCCCGCAGGCGCAGGATGGCTTTTTCCACGTTGGTCCACGCGGTGTTCTGGGTCAATACCGCGCCCACGCAGATTTCCAGCGGCGTCTCGCCCGGCCACCAGCCGCTGGGGCCCAGCCGGGCATACATGGCCGCGTACATCTCGCGCAACAGGCGTTCCCGTTTTCCTCGCATGGGCCGCACCCTAGCCTCATCGCGCATGCCCCGCAACCGATGGCGCAGCACGGGGCTGTGCTACCAAGGCTGCACGTTTTTTCAGCCTCCGGCAACAGGCCGTGTCTTTTTTACGCCTCCGGCGGGCAGGGGACGTTGTCCCCTGCACCCCTTGAATTGTGGATCAAACAAAAACGCCGCATGGTGCGTTGCACATAGCGGCGCTGAAAATACACCCCAACCAAAAAGTTTTGGGGGGAGGGGTCCGGGGAGGGAGACCTTTTTACGCGTTGCGGTCGCCATCCGTAAGACTCGCGCTTCGCGCTCATCTAACGGCTGCCGCAAAAGATCCCCTCCCCGGTACTTCCGTAATTTCGTAACTCTTCTTCCCTACTCCCAGATCAGGGCGGCCCATTCGCCTTCCACGCGGCGGCGTGCGGGGGGCATGCCGAGGCTGGTGTAGGCGGCTTCCACGCCGTCGGCCTGTACGGCGAGCAGGCCGGAGAGGACGAGGCACCCGCCGGGGGCCAGCAGGCCGAGAATATCGGGGGCGAGGTCTTTCAGGGGCTGGGCGAGGATGTTGGCGAGCAGCACGTCGTAGCGTTCACCCTGGGCGGCTTCGGTGCTGCCGAGGCGCACGTCGATGGCGGGGGCCACGGCGTTGATGACGCGGTTTTCCTCGGCGTTTTCCACGGCCAGCATGTCGATGTCGGTGGCCACGCCGGTCAGGCCCAGCTTGGCGCAGCCGATGGCGAGGATGCCGGAGCCGGTGCCGAGGTCGAGAAAGCGCAGGCCTGGCCGCAGCCGACCGGAGGCAGCCAGTTCGGAAACGGCGCCGAGACACAGGGCGGTGGTGGGATGGTGGCCTGTGCCGAAGGCGGTCTTGGGCTCGATAACGATGGGGGTGCGGCCTTCAAGGTCTATGGTGTCGATCATCCACGGGGCGATGACCATGAAGTGGGTGCCGCAGGGCACGGGCGTGAAGAAGTCGCGCCAGGCCAGTGTCCAGTCGGTATCGGGCACGGAATCGCGGGTCACCTCGGCGCGGGGCAGTTCGGCGCGCAGGGTGGCCAGCAATTGTTCGCAGAAGGCGGGGTTGTCGGTGTGCACGCGCAGGCGCACGGAACCGTCGGGCAGGCTTTCCTCTTCCCAGCCGAAGGGCACGGCAAGAGCCAGGACGGCGTCGACGGTTTCGAGGTCTTCGGGGCAGTCGGCGGCAATGACGATGCTGATGCGGATAAGGTCGGACACGTGGTTACCTTGCCTGGTATCGGGCCATCTGCCGTTCCATGCGCCGACTTGCGGCGGTCAGGGTCCAGCAGACGATGAAGTACAGCACGGCGATGGTGAAGAAGAGTTCTGCCGGAGCGGTCAGCTCGCGGTTGTTGATCTGGGTGGCCGTGCGGGTAAGTTCGGAAACGCCGATGATGTAGGCGAGCGAGGTATCCTTGGTCAAGCTGACGAACTGGTTCACGAACGAGGGAATCATGTTGCGCAGGGCCTGCGGCAGGATGACATAGACCATGGCCTGGGTCTTGGAAAGCCCGGTGCCGCGCGCGGCCTCCATCTGGCCGTGGGGCAGCGCAATCACCCCGGCGCGCACGATTTCGGCGATGTAGGCCCCGGTGAACACGATGAAGGCCACGAGGGCGCTTTCCGCCTCGGGCAGGGTATGGCCGAGCACGATGGGCGCAAGGAAATAGAACCAGAAGATGAGCATCAGCAGCGGAATGCCACGGATGATCTCTACATAGATGATGGCGGGCAGGCGCAGCCACCAGCGGTCGGACAGGCGCAGCAGGCCAAAGCCAAGGCCCAGCCAGAACGCGCCGAAAATGCCGCCGATGGCCAGCACCACGCTCATGGCAAGACCGCCCAGCGGCCCCTGCGGCCACGAGCCCACGAGCAGGTAATCGAAATTTCTCCAGACGACGTCCCACTGCACGCCGGTTGCTCCTTGCGACTGATTCTGAAACATGGGCGGCGCGCTGCCCGGCGGTATCCGGGGGCACGCGGCGCCGCCGCGCGAAAAGGCCGGGCCGCCGGG
>NZ_VSMK01000348.1 GCF_011682075.1 Nitratidesulfovibrio liaohensis | reverse complement strand
CGAGGCCCTTGCGGCAGAGGCCGGCCCCGGCGGGGGCGACGGGCAGGATGCCGAGGCCGCCTGCGTGGCCCAGGGCCAGGACATGGTGACCGGCAACCGGCGTCAAAGGCCGCCGGGCTGGCGCGAACTTCGGAACGGGCAGGACGAACAGGAAGGAACGAACGGGCCAGACGGGCAGCGTGTGCAGAGCACGCCTGAAGGCGGCAACGAAACGGGCGGCACCGCCGGAACGCCAGCGGACTGACGTTCACGGTGACGAGGCGGCCCTGCAACCGTGACCGGCCACCGCTGTTCGCAATCGGTCACGGACTGGCCGCAAGCGGCATTGCAGCCCCCGTCAGCGCCACAAACATCGCCCCTGGCGGCCCGCCCCCCTTGCCCCGCAAGGCCCTAGGGTGTAAGCACATCTGACGGCTGAATTTCAATCGGAAATACGGCACGTTGCGCATGCACACAAACAGTGGCGCGCGCCGTGCCCCAGGAGACGGAACGGATCATGGAAACCCTCTGGGCGCCGTGGCGCCTCGACTACATCCTGGGCCCCAAGCCCGACAACTGCGTGTTCTGCCTGCCCGAACACACCGAAGAGGACGAGGCGCGCCTGGTCCTGTACCGGGGGCGGCACAATTTCGTGATCATGAACAAGTTCCCGTACAACAACGGGCACCTCATGGTCACGCCGTTCCGGCACGTCATGGACCTTGCCGCGCTGGAACCGGACGAAGCCCACGAGATGATGGACCTGCTCCAGACCTGCACCACCATGCTGCGCCAGCGCTTCAACCCGCAGGGCATCAACGTGGGGCTGAACCTGGGCGAGGCCGCCGGAGCGGGCATCCGCGAACATCTGCATTTCCACCTGGTGCCGCGCTGGAACGGCGATTCGTCGTTCATGGCGGTGATGAGCGAAACACGGGTCATTCCCGAGCATCTGCATTCCACGTATCATGCCCTGAAACCCCTGTTCGACCGCCTGCCCCGCGCGGGACGGTAAGGAGGCCGACATGCGCTTCGTCAAGGTTCTCGTTCTGGTTCTGGTGTTCTTCATCTCCATGATGTTCTTCGTGCAAAACAACGCGGTGCTGTCGCAGGCCGTCACCCTGAAGCTCGACCTGTTCTTCGACACCGCGTGGAGTTCCATCGCCCTGCCGTTCTACTTCATGATCCTGTGTGCCTTCCTGCTGGGCGCGCTGTGCACCATGCTCATGCTCATGGTCAGCCGCCTGCGCGCCGGGGCCGCCCTGCGCCGCGCCAACAAGCGCATCCGCGTGCTGGAAAAGGAACTGACCTCGCTGCGCAACCTGCCGCTGGAAACCGCGCGCAAGGCCCCGGAACCGGTGGCTGCCCCCGCTCCGGCCCCCGTTGCCGCCACGGAACCCACCCCGGCCAAGGCCGGCTAGGCGGGAGATTCCGTGACGCTGCTGGACAGACTGAAGGCGGGCGCGCGAACCCTGCTGGGCAACCGGCGCGCCGACATCCTTTCGCCCATGGGGCCGGATGCCGAATCTCCCGGCGCGCGCGATGCGCTGTCGGCCATCCAGGAACTGAGCCGGGTGGTGCGCAACGACCCGGACGCGGTGGAGATATATCTCGCCCTCGGCAACCTGTACCGCCTGCGCGGCGACATCGAACGCGCCGTCCAGATCCGCAGCAGCCTCATCGTGCGCCCAGGGCTGGATCCGCAGTTCAAGGCGCGCGCCCTGTTCGAACTGGGCCGCGACTACCGGCGCGGCGGGGTCATGGACCGGGCACTCGCGGCCTTTGACGAGGCGCGGGCGCTCGGGGCCGACCCGGAACAGATTACCTACGAGCTGGCCCTGCTGCACGCGGACAGCGGCGCCTTTCAGGAAGCGGCGGCGCAGTACGCACGGCTGGGCTTCCGCCCGGCGCAGGCCCATTACATGGTCCGCCACGCCGAGGATCTGGACCGTTGCAATCGCCCCGACGAGGCCAGGGCGCTGCTGGCCAAGGCCGTAAAGGTCTATCCCGGCGCGGTGGAAGCCTGGCGGGCGCGGCTGGTCATGGCGGCCCGCGCGGGCGAATGGCGCCGTGCGGGCAAACTGCTGCGCGAGGGACTGGAGCGGGTGCCCGCCTCCATCCGCTTCCTGCTGCTTGAAGGACTGCTTGAACTTGAAGCCCCAGCCCCGCGCAACGGCAACGGTGGCGCCGCTCCCGGCGGCGCTGGCAACGGCACGAACGGCGCGGGCAGTGCGGACTTCGAGGAAAAGCGCTGTGCCACGGTGCTTGCCGCCATAGAGGCGCAGGAGCCGGACCTGCTGCTGCAATATTACGGGGCGCTGTTCCTGCTGCGCTGCGGCAACCGTGAAGAGGCAGGCAACTGGCTGGCCAAGGCCATGGTGCTGCGGCCCGACTTCTGGGCGGCCCGGCTGGAACTGCTGTCGCTGTCCATGGAGCAGCAGCACCTGTCGCCGGTATTCCGCAGCCAGCTTGAATATTTCATCGAACACGCCCGCAAGGTGAAACGCTTCGTGTGCGGGTCCTGCGGCCTGCGCCGCGAACATACCTTCAGCGTGTGCCCGCGCTGCCGCAGCTGGCATTCGGCCACGTTCAGGTTGTCCTTGCAGGATTAGGCAGAACGGCGGGCTGTGCCCCGATTGTCCTTTCGTCCGCTGGCCGCGCACCGCAATCCACCGGTTGTCGCGGCCAGTGCCGCATTCACGTCCGGCCCCGCGCCCGGCACTTCCATCCCCACCCCTTCGCGGTGTACACACGAGGCATGACAGACACCTCCCGCTTCCCGCACGCCCAGCCCCTTGCCGAATCCGCCGCCGCATCAGCGGACGCAGCCGTTGACGTATCCGATGCCACGCCGACTGCCGCCGACGGCGTCTGCGACTGCGACATGCCAGGCGCTGCCGCCAGCACGGACGCCACGTCCGGCCCCAGTTCCGGCACTGCCAGCCTGGCGCGCAACGCATCGCGCCTGGCCGGGGCCAC
>NZ_VSMK01000347.1 GCF_011682075.1 Nitratidesulfovibrio liaohensis | reverse complement strand
GCTCCACCAGCGCCTGCGCCTGCGACAGGTACGGCTCGAAGTCGTGCCCGGCGTCGTGCTGGCGCTCAGCCCACGCCACCACGGCAGACGCCACGAACAGCGGCACGCTGGCGCGGAAGCGTTCCGGCAGCGGCAGGCCCTGCTCCATGGCCCACGCGGCCACGCGCAGGCCCTCTTCCATGCAGCCCGCGTCCAGGCACCACACCAGGTAGTAGCCCAGCAGCTCGTGCCGCTGGCCGTCGGCCATCAGGCGCGCCGCGTAGTCGCGGTACTTGGGAATGAGGGTGTCGCGCTTCAGGTCGATCTTGCGTTCGACGGAAGCGATGGCAGACAGCGCCGCCAGATCTTCGGACAGCGAGGCGGACAGGAAGGTGGCCAACTGGCTGCCGCCCAGCAGGCCACGGGGCGCGGCGGGCATGGCCCCCAGCACCACGGCCCCGGCCCCTATCCGCTCGCCCGGCGCGTCATTGCCCACGGGAACCACGCGCACGGCCTGTTGGTGCTTGCGCATCAGGCTCATGGCTAGGCCCACCCGTCCGCGCCGTCGGGCAGCTTCACGTTGTCGAACTCCACGGCCACGAAGCGTTCGGGCGTTTCCACCACGTAGCCCTCGTTGCGGCTGTTGTAGTCCTCCACGCGGTCCTTCTTGGGATTGTCTTCCACCTTGCGACGCCACGAGCCGTTCTGCAGGTAGACAGAAAGGTTGTCGTAGCTGGTGACCACAAGGCCGCGACCGGGGAAGTTGGAGGGGGTATCCCACGCCAGCCCGCCAAAGGTGGTCAGCGCGTTGCCCAGCAGGGCCTTTTCCGTGGGCTTTCCGCCCACCACGGCGAACAGCGCGGCCTTTTCCTGCGCGATGAGGTCGGTGCCGATCAGCGCAACCAGGTTCTGGCGCATGTAGGTGGGAATGCCCTGCAACAGGTCGTGCACGGCAATGTCCAGGTTGGCCCAGTCGCCGCCCGCGCCGATGCGGATTTCACCGGCGGTCGCGCCGCCGCTCAGGATGTTGCCGGGCAGGTTTTCGCGCATGTACTGCATCCAGCCCTTGTTCACGTCCTGCATCAGCGGGAAGGCGGAAAGGTCGGTGTCGGCGGCAGCCGAGCGGCCATGCCAGCCCACCAGCTCGCGGTCGTTGGCCATGCGTTCCTGCACGTAGCGGGAGTACCGGTCGCCCATGTCGGGGAACTTGGCCCACGCATCCATGGTGGCGTAGCGCATGTAGACGTCGGTGTTGGTCTGGACCAGCTTGTAGCGGTAAGGCTTCAGGCCCAGCACGTTGCGGGGCGTGCGTTCCTTGTCGGCGCTGGTGTCCGTGCGGCCAGAAACGGGGCCGGTGGCCGAGCCGAGCAGGGTTTCGCCTTCCAGGTCATCCACGGGGATGGTGTTGATCTTGGGCAGGAAGGTGGACCGCTCCACGATGGCGTCCTGCAGGCGCTGTTCGACGGTGGGCGCAACCGAAAACTGCTGGCGCACGCTGGGCACGCCGTAGGTGGCGGCCATGCGGTCGCACAGGGTGTTGAACTTCTTGCGGGTACTTTCGCGCATGTGGGTTCCTCCCGCCCCTACAGGAGGGGGGCGTTGTCGTCCGCAGGGCCTTCGGTGGGGGGCACCGGCGTGCCGGACTTGGCGGCCTCGAACCGGGCGGCAATGCCATCCATCTGCGCGCCCAGCTTGATGATGGCAGCGGCCAGCTCGGTGTACTTTTCCGACTCCGCCCCGACCGGGGCAGCCGGGGCCGCAGGTGCGGCGGGGGCGGCGGGCTGTGCCTGGTCATTCGGCTTGGCCGTAAAGGCGGCCACGGTGGTCTTGATCTCGGTAACGGCGGTGGCAAGGGCGTCGATCTTGCCCTGCATCTCCGCGTACTGCTGTGCGTCCATGGGCTCCTCGCGTTGGGTGGCGTTGGGGGTGAACAACTTGAAAAGCCGGGTCACCCACGGGGGTTCCCGGTCTTCTGCGGGGACGGGCATGGAGAATTCGACGTTGGAGTAGAACTGGCTGCCGGGGGAGTTGCGGCGGGCGGCAAACTTCAGTTCGCTGGTGCCCAGCGAGGCGGGGGAATCGGTCGCCGCCAGGCCCAGCAGGTAGGCCCGGCCAGAACCGGCGAAGTTGTCGTCGATCTCCATGGAGAAAAAGAGCCGCTGCCCGTACTGGTTGCCCATCAGGTAGCTGGCGTTGGGCTGAAGCCGCGCGTACAGGCTGACCACGCCCCCCTCCTCTTCCGTCTTCAGCTCCAGCACTTTGCCGTAGTTCTGAAAGCGGAAGTGGTCCGGCCAGATCAGGGCCGTGTACACGTCCGGACTGTAGGTCTCGGCAGCCTGCAACAGCCACTCCGGCTTGATGGTCCGACCGTCAATGGTGGGGCCGGACTGGCCTATCTTGACGAAATCCGTAGTGAGGGTGGGCTTGCTCATGCGTGGCATGTAGGCACAGCACGCAAGGCAAGGTCAAAGACACGGCGTCCGATTTTTGCAAAATCGGATTTGTGGTGCGTTGGCGGTTGCCGCAACAGTGCTATTGCAGCACGATGGAGACCATTGCAGACGGCGGGAATGCGCAGGAAGCCCGGCAGGGCGTGCGCCAGTACCCGGACGAGATACGGCAGGCCGCGCGGGGCATGTACCTGCGGCGCTACACCGTGGCGGACATTTCCGACGCGCTGGGCGTGCCGCGCCGCACCGTCTACCACTGGAGCACGACGGGCGAATGGGACGCCCTGCTCACGCACGAGACGGCGGAAGAAGCCGTTACCCGCCGCCTGACCCTGCTGGCCGAGCGCGACCCCAAGACGCCCGGCGAGCTGCGCGAGGTGGATCTGCTGGTGGGCACACTGGAGCGGTTGCAGGCCCTGCGCACCAAAGAGGTGGCCTTGGCGCGCCAGCGGGGACAGGAGCAGGGCAACACCCACCCCGGCCCGGCCCACCAGCCGGACGCCGCCCCCGGCGAGTACGCCGCGGACTCC
>NZ_VSMK01000346.1 GCF_011682075.1 Nitratidesulfovibrio liaohensis | reverse complement strand
GTTTCGCCCCCGGGCGCGGGCCGCGCGGGCGCGCATCGTGCCCGATGTGTTGCAGGACGTGCCGCAGGACGGGACAACAGCCAGCGGCACGGGCTGCACCCCGCTGCCGCCGGTGCTGGCCGACCGCAACGGGCTGGAACAGATTCTCACCAACCTGCTGCTCAACGCGCTGGACGCCGTGGAAACCGACGGGCCGATCATCCACAACGATCCGGCCCTGCGCGGGGCGGGTGACGAGGGCCGCACGTGCCCCCCTGAACCGACCGGACTCGCGGGCAGTGGAAACGACGCCGACGCCATGCCGCATGCCGTCCCCCCGCTTTCCCGGCGGCGCGGCCTGGTGGTGCTGTCCGCACGCAGCCTGCCCGAAGAGGGCGAGGTGGTGGTGCACGTCATCGACAACGGCCCCGGCATCCCGGAAGACCACCTGCCACGCCTGTTCGACCCATTCTTCACCACCAAGGCCGCCGGACGCGGCACGGGGCTGGGCCTGGCCGTGGTCTTCGGCATCATGCGGGACATGGGCGGACGCATCGAGGCGCGCAACCTGACCCCTGCGGACCTGACCCCCGCCTCACAGGGCGGCCTGTGTTGCCGGATCGACCTGGCCTCCCTGTTTGCCGAGGCCGCCCAATCCGCCCCGGCCATCGGAACCGGCTCACACGGCCCCGACGGTACGGACGGCCCCGACGCCCCGGAACTGTCAGCCGAACGCGCCGAAACGACGGATGCGCCAAAGCTGCCAGACATGGCGGAACTGGCGCGCGGCGCGGTATTCACCCTTCACCTGCCTGCGGCGGACCGGGAGCACCCGGCCCCGCTTACGGAGCACGACGCATGACCACGCCCCACGAGACCATCCTGGTGGTGGACGACGAGGCGGACTTCGCCAACGGCCTTGCCCGACAGTTGCGCGCGGGCTTTCCCGATGCCGAGGTGCTGGTGGCCACCAGCGGCAAGGCCGGACTGGACCTGCTGGGCCGCAGCGACCCCGCCGTGCTGCTGACCGATCTGCGCATGCCCGACATGGACGGGCTGGAACTGATGGCCCACGCCCAGACCCAGGACGCCACCCCCAGCGTCATCCTGCTTACCGCGCACGGCACCATCGAGACGGCGGTGACGGCGCTCAAGAACGGGGCCTACGACTTCCTGACCAAGCCGGTGCGGCGCGAAGACCTGTACCGCGCCGTGACCAAGGGGCTGGAGCGCTGCCGCCTGCTGCGCGAAAACCGCCAACTGCGCGAAGAAATGTCGCGCACGGGGATGGAACGCACCCTGATCGGCGAAACCCCGGCCATGCGCAGGCTGAAGGAAACCATCGCGGCGGTGGCCGCGTCGGACTACACCGTGCTGGTGCGTGGCGAATCGGGCACCGGCAAGGAACTGGTGGCCGCGTCCATCCACACCCTGTCCGGCAGGGCGCAGCGGCCCATCGTCAGCGTGCACTGCCCGGCCATTCCGGACCAGTTGCTGGAAAGCGAGCTGTTCGGCCACGTCAAGGGCGCGTTCACCGGGGCGGAACGTTCGCGCAAGGGGCTGTTCATGTCCGCCGCCGGGGGCACCATCGTGCTCGACGAAATCGGCGACATCTCGCCCGGCATCCAGACCAAGCTGCTGCGGGTGTTGCAGGAACACGAGATACGCCCCGTGGGCTCCAGCGGCACGGTGAAGGTGGACGTGCGCATCATCGCCTCCACCAACCAGGCGCTGGAGGCGCGCATCAAGAGCGGGGAATTCCGGGAAGACCTGTTCTACCGGCTCAACGTGCTGACCATCCACACCCCGCCCCTGCGCGACCGCACCGACGACATCCCCCTGCTGGCCGACCATTTTCTGGCCCAGACCTGCCGCGAGATGCAAATAGCCCCAAAACGCCTGTCGCCAGAGGCCATGGCCTGCCTGTGCGGGCGCGAATGGCCGGGCAACGTGCGGGAGTTGCAGAACTTCGTGCGGCGGCTGGCGGTGTTCTGTCCCGGCCCCACGGTGGAAATGTCCCACCTGCGGCTGGTGGACGGCCCCGCCGACTGCGCCGCGCCCGTGACCGAGCCAACGCTTACCCCGTACAAGGACGCCAAGGCCCACGTGGTGGACGAATTCACCCGGCGCTACGTGGAACGCCTGCTGGAACGCACCGAGGGCAACATCTCCGAGGCGGCGCGCATCTCCGGGCTGGAGCGGGTGTCGTTGCAGAAGATATTGCGCCGACTGGGCATCGGCGGTGCGGGCAGGGAATAGGCGACGCGGGCGGCCTGCCCCGCGTGCGCACACCGGTATCCTGCCGGTGCCTGCTTGCCTGTGCGCTGCCGCGTGCTATCCTGTACCAACGGGCAACCCGTTTCCCGTCCCTGCCACCCCGCCTCCCCGCGACGTGCCGCCACAACATCTTGTCGCCCGGCACAGCTGCCACCAGGCGCACCCGTCGTCAGCAGACGCTCCCGCCATCCGTCGCCCCAACCATTCGGAGGCTCGCATGCTTGACCGCAGACGCTTCATGCAATCGTTGCTGGCTGTCGCCTCACTGGCCTCCCTGCCCGCCGCAACGGCCAACGCCGCCGCGGGGGGAACCGGAACAGACGCAGCCACCGCGCCCCCCGCACCCACCGGCACGCAGGTACCCGGCTTCTTCCGCCTGCCGGTGGGCGAAGTGACCGTGTTCGCCCTGTTCGACGCCCACGGCAAACTCGATCCGGCCATCCTGCACGGCGCGGACCGCAAGGACATCGACGCCCTGCTGGAGGATGCGGGCATCCCCGCCGGACAGCCCCACACCAGCAACGTGAACTGCTTCCTGCTGGATGCCGGGGCACGCAGGGTGCTCATGGATACCGGCGCGGGCGCCTTCTTCGGCGCACGGGGCGGGCACCTGCCCGGCAACCTGCGCGCGGCCGGGCACCCCCCGGAGCGCATCGGCCATGTCCTGCTCTCGCACCTGCACCCGGATCACGCGCTGGGCCTGGTGGAC
>NZ_VSMK01000345.1 GCF_011682075.1 Nitratidesulfovibrio liaohensis | reverse complement strand
GGGTGCTTGCCGTCATGGCCGTGGCGGGGGGCGTTGCGCTTGCCGTGTGGGGGCTGGTGCGCCTGCCCGTACTGGCCCCGTGGCTGGGCGCTCTGGTTGCCGTGTATTTCGCCTGGGCCGGGCTGGCGCTGGGCAGCCTGCTGCGCGAAGGGCGGCGCACCCTGCATGCCATCGAACACGGGACGCTGGACGAGGCCCGTACGGCGGTGTCCATGCTGGTCAGCCGCGACACGGCGCAACTGGACCGCCCGGACCTGCGCCGCGCGCTGGCGGAAACGCTGGCCGAGAATTTCAACGATGGCTTCGTGGCTCCGTTCTTCTGGCTGCTGCTGGGCGGCCCCGCCGGTTTGTGGGGCTACAAGGCGGTGAGCACCATGGATTCCATGTGGGGCTACCGCACGGAAGAATGGTGCGACCTGGGCCGGGCCTGCGCCCGGCTGGACGATGTGCTGGCGTGGGTGCCCGCGCGGCTGTCCGCGCTGTTCCTGTGGTTGTCCGCCCCGCTGGCGAAAGTGCGCGGCGGCTGGCAGGGCTTCGGCCGCATGGCCCGCGATGCCCGGAGCATGGAATCGCCCAACGCGGGCTGGCCCATGAGCGCCGCCGCGTGGCTGCATGGCGCGCCCATGGGCGGGCCTACGCCCTATTTCGGGGTGGTCAAACACAAGCCGGTGCTGGGGCCGCGCCCGTCCGGGAATGTGCTTGGTTCCACTGTCGCGGATGCCTGCGGCACCGCTTCCACGTCTGCCCCCGCATCTGCCTCCGCGTCTGCTTTCGCATGTGGCCCCACTCCGGCATGGAACGCCGAGCGGCTGGAAGGGCTGCTGCGCCACTTGCGCGTAGCCGGGCTGGTGGCGGCGGGGTGCCTGTGGGCAGGGGCGCTGCTGTTGCGGTTGCTGGCGTAGCGGGCAGGACGGGATAGGGCTGGACTGGGCGGATACGATCGGGGCCGACCGGGGCCGACCGGGGCTGGCTCAATCAGAACAGGGTTGGGCCGGGCAGGGTCCCGGGCGAAAGAACATCGACCGGAAATGCAAGGGGAGGCGCTTCGCAAAGCTCCTCCCTTCTTTTTGTGCATTCGTGTCTTTGCATGCTTTCGTCAGGGCATCTGTCGTCAGCGCAACTGGCTGTCCTTGCTGCCCTTGCGGTTGTACAGCGAGACCGTCTGGCGGTCCCGGTCGGCCTCCTGCTGGCAGGGCACACACAGGCGCACGCCGGGCAGCGCCTTGCGCCGGGCTTCCGGAATGGGGTCGCCGCATTCCTCGCAAAAGTCCAGCCCCGGCCCCCTGGGCAGGCTGTCGCGCGCCCGCTGCACCTCGTCGGCGATGGAGTCGCGTATCTGATCGTTGACGGCGTTGTCGCCCGCCCATCCGGTGGCCATGGTGTCTCCCCGCGCGGTGTGGTTCGCCGCGCATGGATAGTCTGTAATGCCTGTGCCCGCGCTGGCAAGGGCAGTGGGTACTGACGCGAACGAGCCACGCGGATGTGCAAGAAGCGGCAGGACCGCACGCACTGCGGGCTACCGGTCCCTACGGCGCGTCGTCGCCCACGTCGTCGGCACGCTCGGGATCGGGGGTTACCAGCACGCGGTCGATGCGTCGGCCATCCATGTCCACGATCTCGAAGCGGTGGCCGCGCCAGCGCAGGGCATCGCCCATGGCGGGCATGCGCCCCAGCCGGTGCAGCATGAATCCGGCCAGGGTTTCGTACGAGCCGGGCCGGTCATCAGGTTCCTCCGCTGGGCCCAGCCCGGCCAGCGAGCACATCTCGTCGAAGGGCAGCAGACCGTCCAGCAGCCAGCTGCCGTCCTCGCGGCGCACGGCCGCCGGGTCAGGGTCGCCACTTTCGTCGGGCAGTTCGCCCACCACGGCTTCCAGCACGTCGTTGGGGGTGACCACCCCCTGCACCTCGCCGTACTCGTCCACCACCAGGGCGAAGGGCAGCCCTTCGGAGTGGCGGAACAGGTCCAGCAGGGTCAGTGCGCGGGCTGTCTCGGGGATGTACAGGGGCTGCCGGATGAAGCCGTCCATGGGAATGTCCGGGGCGGCCAGCCGGGCGGCCAGGAAATCGCGCGCCTTCAGCACCCCGGTGGCGGCGGCAATGTCGCCCCGCGCCACGGGAAAGCAGGAATGGGACGACTGCGCGATGCGCAGCATGTTTTCTGCGTCGGGCATGTCCAGGTCCAGCCATTCCACCTGCGAGCGGTGGGTCATCAGCGCCCCGGCCCGCCGGTCGCCCAGCCGGAAGATGCGCTCCAGCATGTCGCGCTCGGCGTGCTCCACCACGCCCGATGCCGCACCCTCGCCGATGAGCCCCCGGATGTCCTCTTCCGTCACGGCCCTGTCGCCGCCTTCGGGCAGGCGCAGCAGGCGCGAGGCCGCGCGTGACGACGCGCTGAGCAGGCGCACCAGCGGCAGGGCCAGGCGCAACAGCAGCGCCATGAACGGGGCGGTGCGGCGGGCGCAGGCCTCCGGAGTGCCGAAGGCCATGCGCTTGGGCACCAGTTCGCCAAGGATCAGGGTGAAATAAGTAATGATCAGGATCACCAGGCCAAAGCCCAGCGGGCCGCTGTAGGGGCGCAGCATGTCCACGCGGGCCAGCGCGGCGGAAAGGTGTTCTGCCAGCGCGGCCCCGCCGTAAGCACCGGTAAGGATGCCCACCAGAGTGATGCCGATCTGCACGGTGGAGAACAGCCGGTCCGGCTCGCGCAGCAGGCGCAGGGCCGTGGCCGCGCCCTTGACGCCGCGTTCGGCGTCCTGGCGCAGACGTACCTTGCGCGAGGCCACCAGCGACATTTCCGCCAGCGAGAAGAATCCGTTGATCAGGATGAGCAGGAGAATGACGCCTGCCTCGAAGTAGATGGAGCCGGATGTGCCTGTGTCGTCCATGAGTGTGTGGGGGGCGGGAGCGCGCTGCGCCGGGCGGGGCGGCGCGGGTGGTGGCCGCCGGAAGGGCCTGTGGAGTGGGGCGC
>NZ_VSMK01000344.1 GCF_011682075.1 Nitratidesulfovibrio liaohensis | reverse complement strand
GCGGCGGGCATCCTCGCGCGCGTCCTCAACAGCCTTGGCCTCCTGCTCGGCCACCTCGTCGGCGGCGGGGGGAGCGGGGGGAGCCGGGGGTTCCGGGGCCTTGTACGATTTGCCGCCACCACCCATGGCATTGCCTCCTTGCTGGGGTGCGCGGACGTCTCGCGGGGCCGGACCACCCGGCCACCACGGCCGCGCCGCGTGAACCGGTGGTACACCCCGCTTTTCGGGCGGATGCGACCGGAAGGGGGTTGGAAGGGGGGCGCAGGGGTGTACGAGGCATGCGCGCGCATGACGCAAAAAAAGCCCAGCCCGCCCGAAACGGAAAAAACCGGAGTCGGGCGGGCATGAACGGAGGGATTACGGCAAACGGGGCAAGGCGACGAAGGCGGGCGGAACATGGGGGCGAGGCATCACCGCGCGTCACCGGGTGGGCACGACCACGCGGGAACGCAAGGCTGAACATGTGGGGCGAATGCGGCCTGCGGGTTAAGAAGAATCACAACCTTACCGATACGTGTGCATGGCCGGGCACGCACAGTTCCGGGCAATCCGGCAATCAGGGCACGCTGTGACCGGGGCACGCCGAGGCCGGAGCATGCGCAAGCCGAGGCACGTACGGAATCGGGCACATGCGAACGCCGCCGTCATGCTGACCGAATCCGCAGGCACACACGCATCGTGAGGGGTGCCGTATCCAAGTAGGGGGGCTTTCCCGCCTTGGCCCCACGTGCAGACTTTATTAACTGTATGCATTTTCCGTAGACATTCGCGCACCTCAGAGGCTGGAATGCCCATCCGTCACGCGGTTCTGGCCGCGCTTTTCGCCGTTCTCGTCCTGCCTGCGTCTTCCGCCCCGGCCACGGGAGCCGGGACGCGCTACGAACAGGTGGGCGAGCACTACGACGTTTCCATAAGCTATCCCGTGCTGCACCACCCCGCCGTGGATGCCGACATTGCGCGCATTGTCTGGAAACTTACCGATGCCTTCCGCCGCGTGGCCGGGCATGGGCTGCCCCCGCAGTCCGCCGCCGGTCCCCGCCCCGGTCAAAGCGACAGGGCAGATCTGCCAGGCAGACCTGACTGGTCTGGCAGGGCCGAACCGTCTCAAGGCGTCACGCCCGACGCCGCAGCGCGGGGTACCCCGCAGGCGGACGCGGACGTCTACGCCCCGACCCGCCGCGATTGGCTGACCGCCACCCACAGCATTTCCCGACCGTCGGACAACGCCGTTTCGGTGATCTTCGAGGTGCAGACCGGCCTGTGGGGGCGGGACGGCGCTGCCGTCAGCCATGATCTGCTGGCCGTGAGCTACGACCTGACGGCGGGGCGGCGCATCGAACTCGACGACCTGTTCGGCGACGACGACTGCGCCGATGCCGTGCTGGCCGCCCATCTGCGACGGCGAAACGGCGGCGGCCCGTACAGCGGGATGAACGACGGGAGCGGTCCATCCGGTGCGCCTTCCGCTGCATCTGGCGCATCTGGCGCATCTGGCGCGTCTGGCGCGTCTGGCGCGTCTGGCGGGCAACGCCGTAGCGGCAATGAAGCGCTTGCCGCCCCTGCCCGGACCGTCGGCACCACCGCCCAGGGGGCAGCCACGCGCGACGGGCGATTGCCCACCATGCAGCCGGGCATGCCCCACCCTGCCGGATCTGCATGGTCCGAAACAGGCCTGGGCAACACCGAAACCCCGGTCACCTTCTGGCTCACCCCTCGAGGCCTCATGCTGCTGTCCGGCTCGTGCTGCTGGCAGAATGCCTCCGTCGGCGGCTCTTCCACCGTGCCGGGCAATTTCCCCGTGGACGCCCGCAGGACACCGGCTGATCCGCCCCCCGCCGTGGAGGTGCCCATCGAACCGCTGCTGCAATGCGCGCCGCACCTCTCCTACTGGGGCAGGGTGCGCTGAAGGTTCGCGCGTCCGGCCCTGCCGACCGTGTCCGACCGTGGCCGACTGCATCTGGTCGCGTCTGGCCGCGTCTGGTCACGTCCGGTCGCATCAAGTCGCATCAAGTCGCATCAGGGCGCATGGGGGCGCATGGGGGCGCATGGGGCCTTGCCGGGTGGGGGCGCATGCGGTATCTCGCACGTGGACATACCGGAGGTTTCCCATGCCGCGCGGCCACGCGCCCCGTACCCCGATCCACGCCCGTCTCGACGCGCCCGGCACCGCCCGGCGCCTGGCGCGCCCCTTGTTGGCCGCATCGCTGGCAGCCGCCCTGCTGTTGCCCGTGGGCATACAACAAGACAGGCCAGACCTTCCGGCAGGCCCCCTTGCCACCTTTCTGCCCACGGTGAAAGAAGCCCGCGCGGACGAGCCAGCCTCGTACCAGCCCGGCTTCCGCACCATGGGCATCTGGATTCCCGAAACCGGCGAACGGCTCGACGTGGCCGTATGGTACCCCTCCGTCCGCGCCCCTTCCGAAATCCACCTCGGTGACTGGACGCTGGATGTGGCGCGCGGCGGCAAGGAAGTGCCCGGTCGCTTCCCGTTGCTGGTCATCTCGCACTGCACCGCCGGTTCACGCCTGGCCCATCACGACACGGCGGAAGCTCTGGCCCGCGCGGGCTTCGTGGTGGCCGCGCCCACCCATCCCGGTGACAACAGCAACGACACCTCCTCGCTGTTCCTGCCCGAACAGCTCACGGCCCGCCCCCGGCACGTCAGCACCACCATCAGCAGACTGCTGCGCACCCCGGAAACCGCCCCCATGATCGATCCCGCCCGCATCGGAGTCATCGGCTTCGGCACCGGCGGGGCCACCGCCCTGCTGCTGGCGGGCGCCCGCCCCGACGGCACCCGTTATGCGAGCTACTGCGAGCGCACCACTCCCGGCGACCCCTACTGCACCAAGTGGGCCTCCGAACGACTGGCACGCCTGCCGGACACCCTGCGCCCGCTGCAGCCCGGCGCCACCGACGTGGACCTGCCCACGGCCCCGACGGGCTCGCATGCCACACAGGGCGCATCGGGCTCAC
>NZ_VSMK01000343.1 GCF_011682075.1 Nitratidesulfovibrio liaohensis | reverse complement strand
CGCGCGCCCGACCTGGTGGCCCGCTACGGCGGCGAGGAATTCGCCTGCGTGCTGCCCGGCACGGCGGAAGCGGGTGCGGCCCAACTGGCCGAACGCATCTGCCGCGCCGTGGCCGAGTTGTGCATCACCCACCCCGGCAACACACCGGCGGCCCACGTCACCGTCAGCGTGGGGGTGGCCACGGTGCGCGGCGGCCACGACACCACGCCGCACCAGATCATCGACATGGCCGACCAGGCGTTGTACCGGGCCAAGTCCAAGGGACGGAACACGGTGGCCACGGCACAGGAGGTCCTGCCCCCGCTGGCCTGCCCGCACGGCGGCCTGCGCGTGCCGGGCGAGTTGCTGCGCCTTGCCTGGAGCAGTACGTACGAATGCGGCGAGGCGCGCATCGACGCCCAGCATCGCCAACTGTTCGAGATGGTCAACCGGCTGCTGGCCGCCTTTCTGGACAACGCCCCGCGCCCGGCCTGCCTGGCCATCATCCACGAACTGCTCACCGCCCTTGCCGAGCATTTTCACGACGAGGAGGCCGTGCTGCGCAGCCGGGGCTACCCCGATGCCGAGCACCACGCGGAACTGCACGCCACCCTGCTGGAAGTTGCGGGCGACCTGGCCGCACGCTACGAGCACGCAAACCTTCCCCTCGACGCGGCGCTGGGGGTCATTGCCCACGAGGTGGTGGCGCGCCACATGCTGGACGACGACACCAAGTTCCACCCCTACATGCAGGCGACATCCGAACAGCGCGCGGCCTGCCCCCCCGGGCCGCACATCCGGTGACAGTCCTTCCGGCGACAGCCCGATCCCAGACGGCCCGATCCCAAAGCTCTCCAGACGACATCGGCACCACATGGGCCCCGCCGCCCGGCGCTGCACACACATCACCCTGTTTCCGCCGTCTCATCCGCAGGCATCCGGCATCCGCCCACCCACACGTACCCCCGACAACGACAAACGGCGGCCAAGGCCGCCGTTTCGCGGGACGCCGCACCGTGCTCCTCCCGGGGACCAACGGCACGGCATGTGCCGTGTGTCGTCATGCATAGGGAATCTCGCGTTCTCCGAACGATTCGTAGTCCGATACCGGTGCAAACTGCGGCAGCGGCGGAATGGGGTCGTCCAACTGGCGGATGCGCCTGCGCGCCCGGCCCAGCAAGCCGTCTGCGATCATGGAAGGGCCGTTGCACGCGGTGACCACGTAGTCGCGCACGTCGGCGATGCTCTGAAACACCAGTGCCCCGCGCAGTACCCGGTGACGCGGGAAGTTCAGATAGAACACGGAGGAAAGCACGAAGCCCCCCGCTTCGGATCGGTACAGGGCCAGTTCCCACCAGTTGGGGGCTATGCCCATCCATTCGCGGTCATCCACAGTGGCCAGATGCTCGCCACGGAAGACGAGGTCTTCGCGCCCGTTACGGTGCAGTCTGATTTCCTGCATGGTGCCACTCCTGCGGTTGAGGGTGAAAGGGGTACCGCAAGTCCGCCGCGCCCCGGCATGATGCCAGGCACGGACGGGAGGAGAGAATCCTGCCGCCAGCGTACACCAGAGCGGGCGCCAGTGTGAAATGATTTTCCGAAAAACCATCGCGTATTATCATCGGTATCACGCACCATAACCCGATGCCTTGGCAATCCACCGGGTTACGAATACCATGCTCGTTGTTAGCCCTTTCCCCGTGCCACTACAGGAAAATGCATGCCCCCCCGCCCGACGCATCCCGGCCAGCCGCCGAAGCCGCCCTTCCGCCCCCTGCGCCATATCCTGACATGGACGCTGCGCGGCCTGGTCCTGTTGTCGCTGGGATACCTGCTGGCCGTGGCCGTGCTGGGCGCCATGCCGCGCCCGACTGAGGGATTACCGTCGCCCGCATGCTGCCTGCCTGGTAGCGCGGTGCGCAACGCCACGGAACAGCGGAACGGCACTACCGTACCCATCCCGCCGGAGTCGTCCGGCACACCGGGGTCACCTGGCGACGAAAACGCAGGAGTGACGGAGGCCGTAACGCGCAACGCCCCGCCGGTGACCATCCATGTGATCAGCAACGGGGTGCATGCGGACATCGTGCTGCCCGCGCGGGTGGAAGGGGAACCAGGACTTGCGGACGTGCTGGGGCTGGATGGCGGGACGGGCGGCGCAAACGACGGCCCGCCAGCACCGGCTGCCCTGCCGGGCAAAGCCCACGTGGCGATCGGCTGGGGCGCGCGGGAATTCTACCTGGCCACGCCCACCTGGGACCGGATGCGCCCCGGCGTGGCCCTGCGGGCGCTGGCCCTGGCACCCGCCGCCCTGCATGTGGAGGTGATGCCCGGCCCGCCGCTGCCCGATGCCGAGACCCGCATCCTGCATCTGTCGCGCCAGGGGTACCGAAACCTTGTGGCCTTCGTGGCGGCCAGCCTGCGCCGCGACGCCGAGGGACGTCCCGTGCGCATCCCGGTCACGCCGGAAAACGGCGGTACGGGCTACGGGCCGGGCAGCCTGTTCCTTGAAGCCACCGGGCGCTTCAGCCCCCTGCGCACCTGCAACACCTGGGCAGCCGACGCGCTGGCAGCAGCCGGAGTCCGCACCCCGGTGTGGACGCCCCTGCCCCATTTCCTGCTGTACCACCTGCCTGCCACGGATCGCTGACGGACTGCGCCTGTTCTCCCGAAGCCTTTCCGGGCCATGAGGCCCCTTGTTCTCCGGCGAGGAAGCACCGTTTTTTCATGAAGGGAATATGCCACAGCCGTCGGCAAGCGCGCAGCGCAAGTCCCACGGATGGGGCCAAGCTCGCGAGCCCGTCCTTCGGGGCGGAAGGCAGAGGGCAGGAGGACCGTCGCCTGACAGGGCCTGAAACGGCGACAGGCCGAAGGGACCGCCCCTTCGGCCTGCGACCACATGACTCGCCCAGGAGACAGGGCGTTGCCAACTTCGCGTTGCGGCCACGCCGGACGGCGGCGGCCTCACGGACGTGCCGCGCGGCGGCAGCTGGGCCG
>NZ_VSMK01000353.1 GCF_011682075.1 Nitratidesulfovibrio liaohensis | reverse complement strand
CGTACCACCTCGGCCACGCGGGCCAGCCGTTCACCATTGCCGCGCGGGGCGTACGGGGCGGGCGCGGGCGCGGGTTCCGCCGGGCGTTCGTCTTCCAGGGCCTGTTGCACGAACCAGTCTTCGCGGATGCGCCACGAGGCGGCGGCGGTATACGCGGGCGAGGTGTAGCCCACGGACAGCACCAGCGGGCGGCGGGCGTGTTCCTGCAACCGGATGAGCAGGGGCGTGAAGTCCGCGTCGCCGGAAAGAATGATGAATTCGTCGAAGCGGGTGGAATGGTTCAGCGCGTCCATGCAGTCCATGACCAGATGGATGTCGGCGCTGGTCTTGCCCTGGTTGGTCAGCGGCGGGCAGTCCACCACCTGGAAGGCGGCGCGGATGAAAAACGGACGGAATTCGTGGAAACACTGCGGATTCATGTAGCAGATGCGCTTCAGGATGCGGCGACGCACCCCGTCTCCGTACAGCATGCGCAGGGCATGCCCTTCTATCCACTTCACCCAGCGCTGGGGGTTGGTGGCAAAGGCGCGGGCGACATCTTCGTCCTGTTCACGCAGACGGGAATAGATATTGTCGAAGTCCACATACAGTGCGGCATATACTTCATCGAAGCCGGCAAATCGGCCCATGTGCATCTCCTGTGGGGGAAAACGTGCAGTCAATTCGCCGGAGATATTACACCCATGCGAAGGATGCGGCAACGGAAACATGGCAGGCGCGGAGTAGGCGCTTACCACGTCCGACACGAACACGGTGCACGGCCTGACATTTCTTCACACACGCACGGCCCGTGGTGCACGAAGCACAGCGGGGCGTGCCCGCCGTGTCTGGTCATGTCCGGTCATGCCGAACTGTAGACGCGCGGCGCCCCCGTGCGTGCGTGCACGGGGGCAACAGCATGTGCCGGACGTAGACGCCGGACCGGCGCTGCCGATCCGGCGTGGCCAGACGGCAACGCCGTCTGCAACGCCTAAGGATTCTTGCGGGGCCTGCCGCGCTTGCGCGGGGCATCGGCAGTGGCGGGGACCGTCGCGCCTGGAGCAGCGGTGCCAGCCTTGCCGGACTTGCCGCCCTTCTCTGCCGCGCCAGCCCTGGGCTTGCGGCCCGGCTTGGCGGAGGCCGCCGTGGTTCCCGTACCGCTCGCACCATCCGCGGCTTCCGGTTCATCGGGGCCGGAACCGTCGACATCTACATCGTCCGCATCACCTATATCCCCAGCATCCTTGACTTCAATACCGGGAATCTGGATGGGCGCGGGCGCGGGGGCCACGGGCACGCGCGGCATGGGCACGCCGGGATGGCGGGTGGCGTGTTCCTGCACCAGAAAGGTGCCGGTCACCGAATGCGGGTCGTCCATGATCTCTTCAGGCGTGCCCGCCGACACGATGCGTCCGCCGTTCTCGCCGCCGCCGGGGCCAAGATCCACCACGTGGTCCGAGGCCAGGATGACGTCGGTGTTGTGCTCGATCACCGTCACCGTGGCGCCCCGGTCCACCAGCTGGTTCAGCACGGTGATCAGCTTGCCCACCTCGTGCATGTGCAGGCCGGTAGTGGGTTCGTCGAGGATGTACATGGTGCCGGGCAGGCTGCGCTTGCCGAGTTCGCGCGAAATCTTGATGCGCTGGGCCTCGCCGCCGGACAGCGTGGTGGCGGGCTGGCCAAGGCGCAGGTATTCCAGACCCACGTCCTCCAGCACGCCAAGGCGGCGTTCCAGCACCGGGTAGTTTTCGAAGAACTGGCGCGCCTGGCGCACGGTAAGATCCAGCACTTCCGCGATGTTCAGCCCCTTGTAGCGCACTTCCAGCGTCTCGTGGTTGTAGCGGCGGCCCTTGCACACGTCGCAGGTCACGTAGACGTCGGGCAGGAAGTGCATTTCCACGCGGATCTGCCCGTCGCCGCCGCAGGCCTCGCACCGCCCCCCTCGCACGTTGAAGCTGAACCGCCCCGGCTTGTAGCCGCGCTTGCGGGCGTCGGGCGTCATGGCGAAGATGCCGCGAATCTCGTCGAATATCTTGGTGTAGGTGGCCGGGTTGGAGCGCGGGGTGCGGCCAATGGGCGTCTGGTCTATGGACACGATGCGCTCGATGGTCTCCGCGCCCTCGATACCCTCGATGCTGCCCGGCTGGTCCACCCGGATGCCCTGCGCCAGCGCCAGGTGCTTGTACAGGGTATCCATGACCAGTGAACTCTTGCCCGAGCCGGAAACCCCGGTCACGCAGGTCAGCACGCCCAGCGGCACCCGGCAGTCGATGCCCTGCAGGTTGTTGGTGGTCACCCCGTGCAGGGTCATCCACCCGCGCGGGGCGCGGCGCGCCCTCGGTCGGGCGATGGCCATGTCGCCCCGCAGGTACTGCGCGGTAAGGCTTTGCGACGAGGACAGCAACTTGTCCACAGGGCCGTTGAACACCACCTCGCCGCCCAGCGCGCCGGAGCCGGGGCCAAGCTCGATGACGGTGTCCGCCTCGCGGATGGTGGCCTCGTCGTGCTCCACCACCAGCACGGTGTTGCCGCGCCGTTGCAGGCTGCGCAGGGTCTTGATGAGCCGCTCGTTGTCGCGCGGGTGCAGGCCGATGGAGGGCTCGTCCAGCACGTAGGTGACTCCCACCAGTCCCGACCCCAACTGCGAGGCCAGGCGGATGCGCTGCGCCTCGCCGCCGGACAGGGTGGCCATGTTGCGGCCAAGGGCGATGTAGTCCAGCCCCACGTTGACCATGAATTCCAGCCGGTGGTGCAGTTCCTTCATCAGCGGTTCGGCCACCAGCGCGTGGCGCCCCTCGAAGCGGCGTTCGCGCAGCCAGTCCAGCGCGCGGGCCACGGACATGGAGCAGAATTCGTGGATGTTCAGGCTGTCCACCCGCACGGACAGCGATTCCGGGCGCAGGCGCGCCCCGGAACACACCGGGCAGGCCATGCTCTGGCGGTAGCGCGACAGCAGTTCGCGCCAGGCATCGCCATACTGCATGCCCTGTTCGAGGATGGACACCACGCCGGGCCAGCGGTCGTCCGTGACGGTGCCGTTGGCGGCTGCCGGAGCCACGGGCAGCGCCGGGCCGTGGTCGTGTCCTCCATTCCCCCCGTTCTCGCCGTTACTCCCGTTCTGGCCGTTGCCGCCCACCACCACGGACCCGCCCAGCCAGTTGCGGCGCAGGTTGCTGCCCGCGCCGCGCCCCGCCGGGCGTCCGTCCTCGGTTTCGCCATGGAACAGCGCATCCAGCGCATCCGCCGAATAGGCGGCCAGCGGCGTGGACAGGGTGAAGCCCCAGCGTTTGCCAAGGGCCGTCAGGGCGTCCTTGTGGCGTTCGAACAGCTTGGTGTTCTTCCACGGCAGCAGCGCGCCGGTGTTCAGCGACAGGCCCCGGTTGGGCGCCACCAGCGCAGGCTCGAAATACTCCACGCTGCCAAGGCCCAGGCAGCGCGGGCAGGCCCCCTGCGGGCTGTTGAACGAGAACAGCTGCGGGCTGGGCGCGGGCAGGCTGATGCGGCAGGCCGGGCACACCGATTCCGTGGAATGCACGATGTCGCGCCCGGCGTTGGCGTCCTTGCCCTCACCCTCGGCTGGCAGATGCACCACCAGCCTACCGTCGCCGTAGCGCAGGGCCAGTTCCACCGAATCGGCCAGCCGCCCCCGGATGCCGTCCTTGATGACCAGGCGGTCCACCACAAGGTCGATGGTGTGCTTGCGGTTCTTGTCCAGCGCGGGCACCTCGTCGATGCCCATGATGGCCCCGTTCACCCGCACGCGCACAAAGCCTTCGGCCTTCAGCTTCTTGAACCGGTCAAGGTGGGTGCCCTTCTGGTGTTCCACCAGCGGGGCCAGCACGATGCAGCGGGTGCCCTCGCCCAGGGCCAGGATGTCGGCGATGATCTCGTCCGCCGCGCGCGCCTCGATGGGCAGGCCGCACTGCGGGCAGTACATGCGCCCCAGCCGCGCCCAGAACACGCGCAGAAAGTCGTACACCTCGGTCACGGTGCCCACGGTGGAGCGCGGGTTGCGCGTGGCCGTCTGCTGTTCCAGCGAGATGGCCGGGGAAAGCCCCTCGATCTTCTCCACCTCCGGCTTGTCCATCTGGGGCAGGAACTGGCGGGCGTAGGCCGACAGCGATTCCACGTAGCGGCGCTGGCCCTCTGCGTAGACGATGTCGAAGGCCAGGGTGGACTTGCCCGAACCGGAGGGGCCGCAGACCACCACCAGTTCGTCGCGGGGGATGTCGAGGGTGACGTTCTTGAGGTTGTGCTGGCGCGCTCCCTCGATATGGATGCAGGGCTTGCTCATGCGGTGGGTCTCGTATGGGGCGGGCGGCAGAACCGCCAAGGCGTCGTGCGGGACGCGCGGGTTGGTATGGTGGGATGCGGAATGCGGCGGCAGAAGCGCGCGGTTGCGGGGCCGTGTCAGGGCACCGGGGTGTTTGTCGCAACAGGGGGTAAGATACGACATCCGGCGCGCGGGGCAAGTACCCGGCGCAAGATGGTCCGGTTACCATCGCGTGACCATGCCCGGTCCGAATGCCGCATGCCCGCGCCAAACGGCGTCCGGCGCGCCGCATGCCCGGTGCTGCCGGGTACGCGAACGCGCCGGAAAAAATGCCATGACGCGCGCAACGTGGATGCGGGGTTTGCCGATGCGGATTACCCGTGCCAGACAGGCCAGACAGGCCGGACAGGCCGTACAGGCCGGCCGTCAGCCCGCCCCACCGCCGCGTTACATGAAAATGGAGGCCAGCAGCACCGCCGTAAGCAGTGCGGGCAACATGTTGGCCAGCGGAATGCGCTTCAGTTCCAGCAGGTTGATGCCGATGCCGATGACCATCAGCCCGCCCGTGGCGGTCAGCTCGTTCATCACCGCCGGACCCAGCAGCGGCTGGAGCACCCCGGCGAACAGCGTCAGCGACCCCTGGTAGAGGAACAGCGGCAACGCGGAAAACAGCACCCCCACCCCGTAGGCCGAGGCCAGGGCGATGGCCGCGAAGCAGTCAAGAATGGACTTGGTGAGCACGATGGTGCGGTCGCCGCGCAGGCCCTCGTCGAACGGCCCCAGAATGGCCATGGACCCGATGCAGAACAGCAGCGTGGCGGTGACGAAGCCATCGGTAAAGCGCGGATTGCCGGAACGCAGCTTGGCCTTCAGCGCCTCGCCCGCGCGGGCAAAGGCGTCTTCAAGCCGCAGCAGTTCGCCGATGATGGCCCCGCTGAGAATGCTGAAGATCATGATCAGCGGATTGGCCGTCTTGAAGGCCATCTGCATGCCGATGACCATGGTGCACAGCCCAAGCCCCTGAAACACGATGGCACGCACGCGGTCGGGCAGACGCGCGCCCAGCAGCATGCCCAGCGCGCCACCGCCGACAACGGCGGCCATGTTGATGAACGAACCGACGGGAAGAGTCACGATATGCTCCGTTTGTTGGAGCACCGTGATACCCGAAACCACGGGGACTTGGAAGCAACATTGCCCGGCATTTCGCAGCGGGCGCTTTACCCTGCGCAAGTGCGGCACAGTGTGGCGGTATGGGTGGGGTTCTTTCACATGCCGTTCTTCACCATCCGGCCAGACGAGATTCGGCTAGACGGGACCCGGCCAGAAGACATCCGGCCAAAAGACATCAGAGCAGACCCCACGCTGCCGCATGACATCCGCCTGGCGGCCTGCGTGAAAACCGCCGGGGCAAAACCGGGATGCCGCCGCCCAGGGCGTGACCCCGCTCACGGAAATTCCCCACGGTTCTGGCACCCTGCAAATGGACACGGCCCCGTGGCCCGCGTATCATGGCAACGCCGCCGCAGGCTGGCGGCGCATCGAAAGAAGGAAGGAGTTCACCATGCATCGCATTCTGCGCGTTGTCGCCCTCTTGGCGGCACTGACGGTGACGGCAATGGGCGCGGCAACGGCCCATGCCGCCGGGGGACAGGTCACCGCGCTGGACATGTTCCGGATGCTGCCCGCAACCATCTTCGAAAATACCGCCGAAGGGCTGAACGAAGAAGAAAAGCAGCAGCTTGCCGACGAAGGCGAAACAGATTTCTGGGCGGTCATCGAAAGCACCCCGGAACACTTCGAGGTGGGCGCCCTGCCCATGCTGGACACACGCGTTTCCGTGCGGGTGTTCCGCGCCGACAACGGCGATACGCTGGCCGCCATGGGCGTGAAGAACGGCGAGGCCTGCGCGCTGGAACTGTGGCGCCGCAAGCCCGACGGCAGGCTGGCCCCCGCCGCCACGCCGGAAGAGCCGGACATCGCCGACTTTTTCGCGCCCGGCTACAAGCTGCCCCCGGGCACCAGCCCGTCCGTCATGCTCTGCCTTGGCGAGGACGGCCTGGAAGCCCGAGCCCTGCTGTGGACATCCACCGGCCTTGCGCAGGTGAAGTTTGACCACAAGGTGCTGTACCGCTGGAACGGCAGCGCCTTTTCCAAGGTGATATTGCCCGCCGACGGAAAGTAGCGAAGGAGCGCGAGGGCGAGGGGATTTGCGGGGTTGCGTGGGGAGTGGCGGGTCTGAGTGGTTGCGGGCTGGCCCTGTGTGACCACGGCTCGGCAGGGCATGGTTCCGATCCGCTATTGTGCGACAGCGAACCGGCCCGCCCCAACCGCCGCCAGCAGCCCCTTCCGGCCTGCGGTGCAACTCTGCCCTTGACCGGACCATGCCCGCTGTGCCATAGCCCTTTCCCTACACCTGCCGGGATGGTGGAATTGGTAGACGCAGCGGACTCAAAATCCGCCGGTGGCAACACCTTGCGAGTTCGAGTCTCGCTCCCGGTACCAGAATGAAAACAGCGGCTTGCGTGCGCAGATGAAATGTGCACGCGGGCCGCTGTGTCTTTTGGGTACCCTTTCTGCCCCACCCCTGTCCCACTGCTCACATTTTTCGCTCAACATCCCTGCCCCCCACCAACAACCACGTGCCCGTCAGCGCGGTGAACGGGGCAACCGTCACCAAGCCGATGCTGCCCACCAGCGTGTTCATGACTTCCGCCGCCACAAAGGGCAGGTTCAGGGCGTTTTCCAGCGGAATGCCCTGGGCCATGAACAGCATCAGCGTGGCGATGTATCCACCGGAATAGGCCAGCAGCAGCGTGGTGGTCATGGTGCCCACCACGGCCCGGCCCACCCGCAGGCCGGATGCCAGCGCGGCCGCGCGCGAGATGCCGGGGTTCTGGGCCACTAGTTCGGCCATGCTGGCGGCCACGTCCATGGCAAGGTCCATCAGCGCCCCGGACGATGCCATGAAGATGCTGGCCAGAAAGATGCGCGTCATGTGCAGGTGCGGGTAGCCGGAATAGAGCACCGTTTCCGCATAGGGGCGCACCGCGCCGTGCAACTGGAACGGCCCGGCAAAGGCCAGCGCCATCCCGCAGGTGGCGGCAATGCCCAGCAGGGTGCCCAGCCACGCGGCCAGCCCGCGCCGGTTCATGCCGCCCACCAGCAGGATGGTGGCGGCGGTGATGGCCGTGGTCACGCCCAGCCCCAGCAGGATGGGGTCCACGTCGTGCAGCAGCGCGGGCACCAGCACCTTCCAGATCATCAACGCGGAAAACACGAACGACAGCAGCGCCTTTACCCCGGTCGGCCCGGCAAACACCACCAGCAGCAGGGCAAACACGCCGAAGGCCACGGCCTGCGTGCGCAGGCGGTAGTGATCCTGGGCCACGGCGTCGGCCACCTTGCCGTCGCGCAGGGTAAGCACCAGCAGGGCCGTGTCGCCGGGGGCGAACACCTTGTCCAGTTCCATCTTGCCCACCAGTTCGTTGCCCGCCTGCCACGTCTGCCCGGCGTAGGGGCCATCCAGCGCGCGCAGGGTAACGTACTGGGTGCCCATGCGGACTATGCCGTATTGATGCACCCGCTCGTTGTCCACGGACACCACCGTGGCCCGGCAGCGCACCGCGTTATCCGGCAGACGGTCCTCGAATCCCGTGGGCAGCAGGTACAGGGCCAGACAGGCCAGGGCCAGCACCACGCACAGCAGGGTATCGCGCCGGGTGGAACGCAACGGGATGTACGGGTGAGCCGGGACGACCGACGCAGATGCAGCGGAGGCTGTTGCAGCCGACGCCGTTGCCCCCACCGGCCCCGCGCCCTGCTCCGAACCAGATACACCCAACGCTTCGGCCCCTCCTGCCCCGCCCGTTGCGCCAGTTCCGCCAGTTCCCTCAGTTCCGCCTGTTCCGACAATCCCGCCCGCACCGGCAATCCCGTTCGCCGTTCCTTCAAGCCCGTTGGTCATATGCTCTCCCGCGCGGTGCTGGCCGCGCCGTGTGCGTTCTTCCGCATTCCACATTCGCCCGCCGTGCACGACGAGCGCCAATCCGGCCCGACCCGCCCACACCGCACCTGCGCCGCCCATGAGGGAACGGGCCGGGCCACGGGATTGCCCCGCCGCCCGGCCCGCAGTGTGGTTGTTCTTGTCAGTCCGAACTCTCGCCCTACCCCGCCTAATTGGCGGCCACGGCCTGCGCGGGCTGTCTGACGGCCTCCCTGACAACCGGGCCGGTCACGGCACCACCCGCGTCCGCCTTGGCGGCGGGCTTGACGCCAGCCTTCAGGCCCATGGTTTCGGCCATGCGGGTGAAAATGTCGGTGTTGTCGTAGAACCCGCCAAAGCGTTCCGCACCCACCCCACCGGCGGATGTCAGCACCGGCACGCCGGTGTGCGAGTAGGTCGTCCACGCAATGCCCGATTTCTGGTTCAGCAGGTGGGTGATGGTCACGGTAAACGGCTCGTACTCGCCGTACAGCAGATAATCCTGCTCCGACTGGTTCTTGGCCTCGCCGCCCTGCATGCTGCGGTCGAAGGCGGCGCGCAGCTCCGCCACTTCGTGGGGCTTCAGCACCATGCCCGCCGCGTCGCCCTCCTTGGGCAGGGCGGCCAGTTCGGCGTCAGACAGCACGGACAGGCCGAAGTTGTCCTTCACCATGGGCAGCACGTCCTCGAACTTGCCCTGCGGGTTGGCCTTGCGGAACGCCGCGAACTTCTCGTCAAAGGCCACGTACGAAATCTTCTGGTGCTTCAGGCGGGTATGATACGAATCGTACTTGGTGCCCGCAAAGCCGATGGACATGCCGCCGGTCTCGTGGTCGCCAGTGACGACGACCAGCGTGTCGGCGGGGTGCTTGCGCTGAAACTGCATGGCTTCCGCCACGGCGGCGTCAAAGGCCAGCACGTCGGTGATGGAGCTGACGGCGTCGTTGGCGTGGCAGGCCCAGTCCACCTTGCCACCTTCCACCATCAGGAAGAAGCCCTTGGGGTTGTCCAGCAGGTCCAGCCCCTTGCGGGTCATTTCCGCCAGGGTCACGTCGCCGGGGGCGGCGTCCATGGCATAGGACATGGCCTGCTCGTCCTGCAGGCGCGGGTTCACGAACACCACGCGCTCCTTGCCGGGCTTCAGGGCGCGGAATTCGGTGGCATCGTTGACGTAGCGGAAGCCGCCCGCGCGGATGGCGTCCAGCACGTTGCGCTTTTCGCCCTCCAGCTTCGACTTCTTGCCCACCGGGTCCAGAAAGCCGCCGCCCGCAAAATAGTCCATGCGGCTGGCGGCCAGTTCCAGCCCTATTTCATAGTAGTTCTTGCGGCTGGGCTGATGGGCGTAAAACGCACCGGGGGTGGCGTGGTCCAGCGAGACAGTGGAGACGATGCCCACCTTCATGCCCTTGTCGCGCGCCATTTCTGCGATGGAGGTCACCGGCACGTTCTTGCCGTCCACGCCAAGGCCACGGTTGGTGGTCTTCACCCCGCAGGCCATGGCCGTTCCGGCAGCGGCGGAATCGGTGATCAGCGAATCGATGGAATAGGTGGTGGTGGCCCCCTGCACGGGCAACTGGCTCATGTTCAGCTTGACGATGCCGGGAGTGGTGTCGCCCTTCTGCGCGGCCAGATACAGTTCGGCGGCGTTGCGCTGAACCATGCCCATGCCGTCGCCAATGAGCAGGATGACGTACTTTGCCTGCGCCGCCTGCTTCGCATGGGCAACGCCCAGGGTGCAGCACAGCAGAATGGCGAACAGGGCGATGGCCGCCCGCGTCGCGTGATGCCAACGGGAACAGTTCATGGACCGGACCTCCTGCATGGTGGGACAAGGTGGGGTGCCCGACTGGATCAACCGGACAGGCCGGACAGGCCGGGCCGATGCGGCATCCGTGCGCGTGTGGGGCGGATACTGGCGGCACGGCGGACGGGCGATGCGAATGCCCATCATGTCACCCATGCATGTGACGCGTGCATGACGTTCGGACGGCGCTTGCGTCTCGTGTGGTGAGCACCACCACTCATCCAACGGATTAGCAATGCCGTCCCGCGCACCGCAAAGCAACTACGCCATAATACATGAAAATAGTTTATCCCTGAAACCATCCTCTGGATCGTTGACAAGAATAAGCCCCTTCGCTATTAAGCAAAACAGCTAAATTATCAAACCAGAGAGGTTCGCATGGGTAGCTTCAATGACTTTGGAGCCTTTCTCAGGGATGTGAGGCAGCAATCAAAAAAGACTCTCAAGGACTTAGCTGATTATCTGGGTTGGTCGATTGTATACCTCTCGGATATCGAAAGGGGTAAACGCAACCCACCTAGCTCAGCCGACATCATGAAGATTGCTCTTTTTTTAAAATCCGAACCCGCTGCATTATTGGATAAAGCCAATAGACAAAGAAATCGAGTAGAACTCAATATTGAGCAAACAGATGGCCCAGTCGCGGATGCAGCATTAATGCTCGCACGAAAATGGACAGACCTAACGGAAGAAGAAGCCCGTGACATTATGGCCGTTTTGGAACGCAGACAGGAGACCTAGCTTTGCACTACCACCAAGTTCCCGGAATGTCGTGGGCTGAAGTAGATGCGTGCGCCAGAGATGTACTCCAAAGGGTTGCACCTCACTGCCTACTCTCCACAACTCCTGTCCCTGTCCTAGACATCTTTGAAAGAGGCCTTGATCTATTCGATGTCGGCTACGGTGTTGAAGAGTTACCTTTTGGCGTTGAAGCCCAATTCGACCCCCGCACGAGTGAGATCATCCTCGCCGAAAGCGTATATCTCGACTTACATAGAGGCCATTGTCGCGCACGCTTCACCGTGGCGCACGAAATAGGTCACGCGGTAATGCACGGGGCGTATTACAAAGAGATCATCACTGGCAATAGGAAGACCAAACCCCTTGCTCGAGGCCAAATACCCGCCTACTCAGACCCGGAAAAACAAGCAAACCGTTTTGCTGCTGAATTTTTAATGCCCACTCCACTCGTAGCGCAATTGGTCCAAAACGGATACGGACCGCACATGATAAGCGAAGCATTTGCAGTCAGCCTGAGTGCTGCTGAGATAAAAATTCGAAGCCTCATAAAAATTTAGGCCTGCAGCTGGAACTACAGGCCTAAATTGCGAAAAATCTGACGGTTAGGCCTCTGCCTACCAACAAGACCTCGCTATGGTGGTGCGCTACATAACGCACAGCAGGCTTGTTGTCAAGCAGGGGCTGCCGAAAGGAGGTGATCCTGATGCAGCCCGCTGAAGAACTGATGCGCCCGTTCGAGGACAGCAGTGACTTGGTCTTCGTCCGTTGGTTTAGAACCAAATCCGGCAAGATCATTCACGCCGCCGCGTACGGCAAAAAGTGCTTTGTGTTCCACAAGAAAAAGAAAAAAGACAACTAAGCCGTTACCTCGAAGCCCCCGCAACAACGGGGGCTTCTCCATTTCATCTGCTCTCCGCTTCCTTGCGGATGGCGGAAATGAGCGCGGCGGCGTTGGTCACGTCGGTGACCTGCCAGTTGCCCTCCTGACGCCGGGTCAGGGCCAGATCCACGGGGTAGGAGCGTTCGCTGCCGTGGTCGAACAGCGTGACGGATGCGGTGGCCTTGTCGCCGTCGCGGGTCACGGACTTCACGCTGCGCAGTTCCTTGCGGCCCACCGAGGCATCGGAGAACAGGGGCGAGAACAGGCCGCCATCGGTGGCCTTGCGCTCCTTCTTCACCGGCTTGCCGGAAAAATTGCCGGATGCCACGCCCCACACCACGAACTTGCGGGTTTCCTCGGCCACCAGCATCTTCACGGTCTGAGCGGTCTGCGACTGCGCGCCCGACTGCACCGCGCTGGACAGCATGGCCAGCAGGGGCAGGGTTTCGCCGCCGCCGGAAACGGCCTTGGGCGGGCGAGCCACCAGGTCGGACATGAAGGCGTCCACCCCGCGCTGGGCAATGCGGCCCACGTCCATGTACTTTTCCAGCAACGCCGCGTCGTTGGTGTCGATGGCGGTCTGCACCTGGCGCAGGGCGGCTTCCGGGGTTTCCTCGGCTGCGGCCAGGCAGGGGGCGGGAACGAAGGCGGACGCGGCCAGCAGGGCCACGGCCAGCAGCAGGCCGAACGGAATCAGGCGGGGCGGAACGAAACGGCAAACATATCCGGGCATGTGAAGCTTCCTGTTCTGGGGTTGGGGCCGCACGGGCGGCTCATGCGGCTTCTACTCCAGCGGCGGGCCGGGGTCCAGTCCCCTACCCCGCGCAGGCGGCGGGCACCCCGCCCTTCACGGCCAGCGGCAATCCGCTGATGGCCAGGATCACATCTGTGCAGGCCGTAGCCAGAAGCTGGTTGGCCTCGCCGGACAGGTCGCGGAAACGGCGGCCCAGCGGGGTTTCCGGCACCACGCCCCAGCCCACCTCGTTGGTGACCACCGCAACGGGCACGGTGGCCGAGCGCAGCAGCGCCGCCAGCCCCTCCACCCCGCGCAGGATGGCCGCATCGTCATGGTCGGCCAGCATGCGATTGGTCAGCCACAGGGTAATGCAGTCCAACAGCACCCCGTGCGGGCGCGGTTGCGGGAGGGATTGCGCGGTAGCTTGACCCGCGCACGACGCCATGCACCCGCGCAGGGCCGCGCAGACGTCCAGTTGTTCTTCCACCGTGCGCCACCCCGTACCCCGCGCGGCCTGGTGGCGGCGCACCCGCTCTGCCATTTCCGCATCACGGGCGGCCCCGGTGGCGATGTACACCCGCGACGGCCCCAGCGCTTCCACCCAGCGCTGGGCAAGGCCGCTCTTGCCGCTGCGGCATCCGCCCGTGAACAGGATGGTGCGGGCGGGTGCTGTGCCGACAGAGGAGATGGAGGCGGCAAGAGCAGCGGGCGATGGTTCGGACATGGCGGGTTCCACGGTTGGAGTGACGGGGCTGCGCCGGACGGCACGCGGCAAAAAGAACGCGAAGGGGGCAAAGGGGATACGCTCGCAGGCGGGAGGGCGGCCCGTACGACCCACCCCATGCAGATCAGGCCATGCAGCCCAAACCTTGCAATAGGGACCATGCAGCCCCGCCCATGTAACACGGGCCGCCCCGGCCTAGCCAGCGCACCCCGCTTGCCCGCCGGGCGGGGGGTGGCATATGGTCGCCCCGGCGCGCAGTGCGGTCCCACGGCCTCTTCCCAGGGCCTGCGCCCGGCGCCGCGCGTTCCGTCCCGCGTTACCCACATCAACCCGCACCCCCAATCCACATCAGAGATGCCCGGATACCGCACCCACATCATCGGCGGCACTGTGCTGGCCGCCGGAGCCCTCTTCGCCGCGCAGGCCCTGCGCGTGCATTCCCCCGGCCTGCCCACCCAGGCGGCGCTGCTGGCCGTGTCCACCGCCTTTGCCCTGGCCCCGGACGTGGATACCCACTCGCGCGGGCGCACCTGGTTCTACGGGCTGCTGGTGGTGGCAGACGTTGCGCTCATCGCCACCCGACGCTACCAGTGGGCCGCCCTGCTGGGGCTGCTGGCCATGCTGCCCGCCATCGACGGGCACCGGGGCTGGACGCACACCTGGTGGGCCATGCTGCTGGTGCCCCTGCCCCTGCTGCTGGCCCCGGTGCTGCTGTACGGCTGGGCATGGCAGGCGGCGGCGCCGTGGTACGCGGCCGCCGTGCTGGGATATTTTTCGCATCTCTTGCTGGACCGCCAGTTCTGACGGACCTCCCCCGATTCTCTTTTCCCACGCACTTTCCCACGCAAAAACGCCGCGAAAGGTTGCCCCCTCGCGGCGTCGTCAGTTCGCCTTTGCTGTTCCGCGCCTACTGGCGCGACGCCTGCGCCGCCCTGTCGAAACGGGCTGCGGTATCTGCCAGCACCGTTGCGGCCATGCGCACGGCATCCATCTTTTCCGGCTTGCCGTTGGCCCGGCGGTACACCCACCCGGCCGCATAGACCAGGGTGTCGTCGTCCAACCTGCGGGCGTCGGGATTGCGGCGGACGGCCTCGGCCAGGGTTTCGCGGGCACGTTCGCGGGCCATGATGGCCTGCTGGTACGCCTTGCCGGAAAGCTCCATGATGCGCCGGGCCTGCTCGGCCAGATGCGCGGAATTGCCCTCGCGCGCGGTGTCGTAACCGAACACGGCGTCCTGATACTTGGCGTTGGCCTCCAGCGCGGTCTGCTGCGCGGTAAGCCAGGCGTTGACCCGCACCACGGCGTCGGTCATGCCCGAAATCTCGCGCAGGGCGCCGGACAGGCCGCGCAGCCGCGTGGCGTACAGGGTATACATTTCCGCCACCTCGGCGGGGGTCAGCGTCCGCTCCTTGCCCTTGTCCGTGACTTTGGCATTCGAGGCCGCCGCGGCCATGGCCGTCATGAAACGGTCGGCGTACAGGCGTTGCAGGGCTTCAAGCATGGCCGGAGTGAACGCGTAATCCAGCACGCTGGCGCGCCCGGCGGAAATGTCGTCGCCGGACCAGGACAGACCGGTCATGTTCACGCCGTAGCGCATGTTGGCCGACTTCAGGCTGGGCGCCACCCAGCCTGAGGTACGCGCCTCCATGTGGGTGCCCTTGGGGTAGTAGTTTTCCACCAGCCAGTTGGCCACGTCTTCCACGAAGGCAAAGCGCACCACGGCGTCGTCCTGGGCAAAGGCCCCGTCCGGGCTGGTGGCGTTGACGCCCTGCACTGCGGCGGTGGCGTTGGCGTCGGCCTGGGCACCGGCTGCCGCATCGCCGTCCATGGGCACCATGGAGGGCAACGTGCCGTTGGTGGCGTTGGGGCCAAGGATGGCGGCGTCGGTACCGGTCATGTTGGCCTGCCGGTCGGGTACGGCGTCGCGCAGAACCAGATCGCGCAGTTGCCACAGGGCAGCGCCCGCCACCAGCACGGCCAGCACGAACACCCACACCAGCTTGCTGCGCGTGCGCTTGGGGGGGCGGGGCATGTCCAGCAGGCTGCCGTCCTGCCGAATGGGGCGGTCGGGCCGGTCAGAACGGTCAGGGCCGGAGGTATCACGATCGGGGGTCTTGTCGGGAGTCTGATCGGGCGTATCGGGGGCCATCCGTGGCATCCTCCTGCGGGCGCTGGCCTTGCGGCGCGGGCTCCATGGTCTGCGTGATCGGGCGTGGTCGGGTAAAGTCGGACGAAATCGGGGGAGCGTGTCCGGTGCGGCATGTCCCACACGTTTTCGACGGGCATGTCTCCACGTTATGTACCACCGCCGGGGGCCACTGTGAAGTCGCCGCCGGGTTGCGGAAACATCACGCGGCCATGCAGCCGTTTTTCCGCATGTTCCCCGCTTGCCATCGCCTCCGCCATCGTTCACAACACCGGTACGACAACAACGGGAGGACGCCATGCCACTGGCCGGATACGGCTTCGTGCTGCTTGCCGCCGGGTTGTGGGCGCTTATCGGCCCGCTGGCCCGCTACTGCCTTGCCGAAGGGGTGACCCCGCTGGAAATCGCCTTCTGGCGCGCCACGTTCGGGGCGCTGTTCTTCGGCCTGCACGCGGCCCGGCACGGGCTATGGCGCGCTCCCGCGCGCGACGCGGCCACCTTTGCGGCCTTCGGGCTGGTGGGGGTGGCGCTGTTCTTCGGCTCGTACCAGTTGGCCGTGCGTGAAGGCGGCGCGGCGCTGGCCTCCATCCTGCTGTACACCGCCCCGGCATGGGTGGCGCTGCTCTCGCGGCTGTGCTTCGCCGAACCGTTGACCCGCGCCAAGCTGGCGGCCCTGGGGCTGGCCATGACCGGGGCCTTCCTGATCTGCCGGTCGGGCGGGGGATTGCAGGGCGGTGCCAGCGCTGCGGGCATCGGCTTCGGCCTGCTGGCGGGCTTCACCTATTCGCTGCACTACGTGTTCAGCCGCCACTTCCTGCACCGCCATTCACCGGTCACCCTGTACCTGTTCTGCCTGCCCGTGGGGGCGCTGGCCCTGCTGCCCTTCGTCACCTTTGCCCCCAAGGGGCCGCTGGCCTGGGCGCTGCTGGTGCTGGGCATGGGACTGGTGACCACCTACGGCGCGTACATGGCCTACTGCGAAGGCATGCGCCGCCTTTCCCCCACCCGCGTGGCCGTGGTGGCCAATTTCGAGCCGGTGCTGGCGGCCTTGTTGGCCTACTGGCTGTGGGACGAACTGTTCCCGCCCTCGGGCTGGATCGGCGCCGGGCTGGTCATCGCGGCGGTGTTCTGCGTGGTGCTGGACGGCGCGCGCGGCGGCAACAAAAGCGATGGGGGCGTTTCCCGCGCCGCCGGTGTCGTCGAATCTCCGGAAACGGAAAAAGCCGGTGAAAGCACCGGCCTCGCGCGGGGGCACATGCCCGTGGAATGATCGAAAACCGCCCGGCAGCCGTCGGATGGATGCCGCCAGGTGGATGCCGTCGGGGAAACGCGTACCGACAACGCGGCACCCTCGGTTGAGGGCGCTACGCGGTCTTGGCGAGGATGCGCAAATACAGGTCGCCCTGCCACGGGCCGATGCGCTTGCCCAGCCCCTTGAGCCGGATGGGTCGCCCCACCACGTAGTCCGGGGGCAGGGTCACCTCCACGGTGCGCACCTCTCCGGACAGGCCCTGCGTCACCTGCAAGCGCAGCCGTGCCCCCGGCACGATGCTGAGGGCAGGCAGATATACCGTCTGCTCATCGTCGATCTGGCGGCGCAGCCAGCCCTTCACCGCCCCGCCGATGCCGTGGGTAAGATCCAGCGTCAGCGCCTTGCCGCCCCATTCCAGGCTGAGCTTGCGCTTCTTGGGCGGACGCGCGGCCAGTCCCCCACCATCGCGGCGGATCTGGCTGTAGATGTCCTCGAACACCCGCCGGGCGAACGGATCCCGCAGGATGTCCTGCAACACCTCGTCCTGTCGGCCCTGATAGGTGGCCTCTGCCCTGCGGCGATTGCGGTCGGCCCCGCTTGCGCCGCGCGTTGCGGACGCACCGCCCGACGCCGTGGCGCCGGGT
>NZ_VSMK01000341.1 GCF_011682075.1 Nitratidesulfovibrio liaohensis | reverse complement strand
GGTGGCGTTGCGCCCGTTGCGCCCGTTGCCCCCGTTGCGCGGATGTCTGCGCCGCCCCCCGGGGGGGCTATTCGGCGCGCAGGGGCAGGCGCACGTACACCACGGCGCCGCCTTCGGGCGCGTTGTCGATGCGCAGGCTGCCGCCGTGGCTGGTGATGATGGAATTCACGATGGGCAGGCCAAGGCCGGTGCCGTCATCCTTGGTGGTGAAGAACGGGTCCAGCAGCCGTTCGCGGTTGGCCGGGTCGAAGCCGGGGCCGCTGTCGCGGAAGGCCAGTTCCGCCGCATCGCCGTCGCGGCGGCTGGTGACGGTGATCGAACCGGGGCCGTCCATGGCCTGCAACGCGTTGACCATGATGTTGTAGAAGGCGCGGTACAAAAGATCCCCGTCGCCGGAAATGGTGATGCCCGGCTCCGTCTCGCGGGCCACGGTGACCTCGCGGCGGGCCAGCTCGCCCTCCAGGAACCCCAGCACGCGGTCGAGCACGGCGTCGGTTTCCACCGGATCCTGCCGGGGCTGGCGGGGGCGGGCGTAGTCCAGAAAGTCGTTGACCGTCTGGCTGAGCCGCTTGGCCTCGTCGTAGATGGCTTCAAGGATGCGCGCGGTGACCGGGTCGGAACTGCTGGGGCGTTTCAGCAGCAGTTCCGCGCTGGAGCGGATGATGCCCAGCGGGTTGCGGATTTCGTGGGCGATGCTGGCCACCACGCGGCCCATGCCCGCCAGTTTTTCGTGCTGGTGCAGTTCCCGCTCCAGGCGCTGCTTTTCCTGCATGCGTTCGGCCATTACCCGTTCGGCGCGGCGGATGAACACCAGCAGCATGCCGAACAATACCAGCGACGAAAGGCTGGCCGTGCCGATGATCAGCCACTGGAAGGCGAGGATCGAGCGCGTGTCGTTGGTGATGTCCTGGGTCATCTCCAGCACGCCCATGATGGGCCCGTCGTCGTCATCGTCGATGCGGCCCAGCCGGTTTTCCACACGCAGGGGATAGGTGGTGCGCAGAATGAAGCTGCCCGGCTCCAGCCGGGGGGTGAACAGGGCCTGCCAGAACGAGATGCTGGCGTCGACGGTGTAGCTGGGGTCTTCGTCGCGCAGGGCCACGGTGACTTCCGGCCCGGCCAGGTCTGCCCGGCCAAGGTCTGCCCGGTCTGTGGAATACGACACGAGCTTGCCGTGATCGTAGATGCGCACCCGCGAAACCTGCAAGCCGTGGATTACCGACTGCACCAGCTGGTCCAGCCGTTCGTACTGCACCGGCTGGCGCAGGGCGATGCGCCCGAAGCCCACCAGCGTGGGGAGGGTGAAGCGTCGGTATATCTGGTGGTTCAGGTTTTCGGCCAGCAGCGAGGCGAATTCCTGCTGCTTGCGGAACATGGTGTTGCGCGCCGAATCGGTGATGACCACGGACATCACGATGCTGGTGGCCAGAATGAGCACCAGCGATACCCACGACAGAAAGCGGGCGAAGCCGAAGGGCAGGCCCCCCGGCAGTTCGAAACGGCGCGGCACCGGCTAGAACTCCTGCGATTGTTCGGCCCGGCCAAGGAAGGCGGCAAGGTCTGCCTCTTCCGCCGGGTAGCCGGGGGCGCCCAGCCGGGCGTTGGCAAGGCGCTTGCCAAGTTCCACGGCGGGCTGGTCCAGCGGGTTGATGTTCATGAGCCAGCCGGTGAACAGGGTGGCCAGTTCCAGCAGGCCCATCAGGCGGCCCGCCGCGGCTTCTCCGGTGCTGCCCATGCGCAGTTCCACAAGGGGGGTGCCCTGCTTGGCAAGGGCCATGCGGGTGCCAAGGCCCTCGGCGTCCAGCAGTTCGCCGAAGCGGCGGCCCTTCAGGAAGGCCCACTTGTCCGGTAGATCGGCGGGGAAGGGGCGGCCCTGCGGCAGGCCGGGGCAGGTCAGGAACAGGCAGCCCTTGTCGCGCGGGCCGTCCAGAAACATCTGCTGCAACGAGTGCTGGTCGGTCACGCCCACGGCGGGCAGGGGCATGGTGCCCTTGCCTTCCTTGCCCAGGCTTTCGGCCCACAACTGGGCGAACCACGGGCCAAAGGGCGCCCACAGCGGCACGTAGCAGAAGAAGATCAGCTGCGAATAGTGGGCATCGGCCAGGGCCATGTTCCACAGGGCCAGCTGCCACGCGGGGTGGCCGGGCAGGGCGTGGGCCGGGTCTGCCACAAGGCTTGCCCCGGCGGCCTGCGCGCCGTCCAGCAGTGCGCGCCAGTCCAGCCCCATGAACGCGGCGGGCACCAGGCCCACGGCAGAGAGCACGGAATAGCGCCCGCCCAGATGGTCGGGCACGGGCAGCGAGGGCAGGTTTGCGGCCTGCGCTTCCTGCCGCAGGAAGCCTGCGGTCTCGTCGGTGACCACCAGCATGTGCTCGCGCCAGCGGTCGCCAAGGGCGGATTGCAGCCACTGTTTGGCCAGGAAGTATTGGGCCAGCGTCTCTATGGTGCCGCCCGACTTGCTGACGGCCACCACAAGGGTCTGTTCCGGCGGCAGGCTGGCGAACCACGCTTCCATGGTGCCCGCGTCCACGTTGTCGGCAATCCACAGCCACGGGCCGTCATGGCCGGGCCTGTCCTGCTGCGGAAAGAACGCCCGTTGCAGCGCCCGCGCCCCCAGCGCGGAACCGCCAATGCCCAGCAGCACCATGTGGCGGTAGCGGGCAAGGGTGGGCTGCAACCCGGCAAGGCCCGCTTCCAGCGCGGCGCGGTAGGGCATGTCGATGAACGGCAGGTGCCCGGCGGCCAGTTCCGCCTTCAGGCGGTGGGCCAACTCGCCCTTGTGCAGATCGTAGGTGGCGGCGGCGTCGGGGGTCAGGCGGCCCAGCGGCGCGGCGGGCCAGGCGTTGGTCCAGTCGAGGCGATGGGGCTGGGGCATGGTCATGCTCCTTGCGGGCCGGAAAAAAGGCCCATGGCGTGCGTGCCGGTGATGCGCGGCGTGGCCGAGCGGGGCGCGACGTGAAATTTCGGGGGCACCTTGCCGT
>NZ_VSMK01000340.1 GCF_011682075.1 Nitratidesulfovibrio liaohensis | reverse complement strand
CGGCCCCTGCGGCCTGCTGCGGCCGGCGCAGGCGGCCCCGCTGAAGGGCGGCGGCTACGCGGGCGGCTATGCCGTGCACCGGCAGGTGTGCCCGCGCAACTGTTACGACACCTGCATGATGCTGTCCCACGTCAAGGACGGGCGGGTGGAGTTCGTGGAAGGCGATCCCGCCTGCACCTTCACCGGGGGTGGGCTGTGCGTGAAGGGCAACTCGTACGTGGGCAGCGCCTACAGCCCCGACCGCATCAAGTACCCCATGGAGCAGCAGGGACGCGGCACCGGCAAGTGGAAGCGCCTGAGCTGGGACGAGGCCATCGACAAGATCGCCCGCAAGATCGTCGAGTGCAAACAGAAGGACGGTTCGCTGCTGGGCGTGGGGCTGAACCGCCTCTCCGGGCACCAGGGCGTCACCCCCAACGTGGCTGACGGCATGTTCGCCTCCATGGGCCACATCACCCGGCTGGTGGGCACCCCGTGCTGGCCCGCGGGCATCGACGCCCAGTCGTACGACATGGGCAAGATGCTGGCCGACGACCCCGAGGAAATGCCCGAATCGCGCTACGTCATCCTGTGGGGCGGCAACCCGGCGTACTGTTCCATCCACTCCATGAAGTACGTCTACGCCGCGCGCGAACGCGGGGCCAAGATCCTGTGCATCGACCCGGTGTTCACCCAGACCGCGGCCAAGGCCGACGAATACTGGCAGATTCGCACCGGTACCGATGGCGCGCTGGCGCTGGGCATGTGCCGCCACATCCTGGACAAGGGGCTGGCCGACCAGCACTGGCTGGCCGCCAACGCCAGCGGCTACGACGAATTCGTGGCCTACCTGCGCGACAACGTCACCGTGGAATGGGCCAGCAAGGAAACCGGCATCCCCGAGGACAAGATCCGCGCCGTGGCCGAGGAATTCGCCACGGCGAAACCCGCCACCATCTGGATGGGCTACGGACTGCAACGCCACACCAACGGCGGGGCCACCATCCGCAGCATCGACGCCCTGTGCGCCATGACCGGCAACATCGGCGTGACCGGTGGCGGCGCGCGCTACGGCAGCCTGCTGAACTACGTGTTCACCGGGGCGCACGGCGCGTTCCAGCCGCCCGCGGGGTCCGTGGGAGTGCAGACCACCGCGCCCGACGGCAGCGTGAAAAACGCCCGCCGCATGCTGAACATCAACAAGATGGCCGAAATGCTGCTGACGGCGGACAACCCGCCCGTGCGCCTGCTGTGGATCACAGGGTGCAACCCCGTCTCGCAGATATTCGACCACCAGAAGATGCTGAAGGCCCTGGCGCGCATGGAAATGACCGTGGTGGTGGACCTGTTCTTCAACCAGACCGTGGAACAGGCCGACATCGTGCTGCCCGTGACCACCCTGTTCGAGGAATGGAACGCCAACGCCGGCTACTGGCACCGCTGGGTGGGCATCAACGAAAAGGCCATCGAGCCGCTGCACGAGGCCAAGTGTCAGGTGGACATCGCCAAACTGCTCACCGCCCGGCTGAACCAGCTGTCGCCCGGCTTCAGCACCTTCCCGGCAGACGCGGACCCGCGCGCCCTGCTGATGGCCGAATGCGGCCAGGCCATGAAGGACCACTTCGGCATAGCCTCCATGGAAGACCTGCTGAAGGCCCCGGCCAAGGCCCAAAAGCCCGGCCCGGCGTGGTCCGACGGCAAGTTCCTGACTCCCTCCGGCAGGTACGAGTTCAAGTCGGACATCTGCGCCAGGAACGGCTTGAACGCCCTGCCGGTGTACGTGCCGGGGCGCAAGCCCTTCGGCCCGCTGCGGGTGCTGACCCCGCACGCCAAGTTCGGCCTGCATTCGCAGTTCATCAACCTGGAATGGATGGAAGACTTCAACCCGGAACCCATCGTGTACATCCACCCGGAAACGGCGGCGGCCCGCTCCATCCGCGACGGCGACATGGTCGAGGTCAAGGCGCGCACCGGGGCCACCCGGCTGCGGGCGCGGCTGACCGGCAACATGCCGCGCGACCACATCCTGCTGTACGAGGCGTGGTTCCGGAACAACACGTACAACTGCCAGAACCTGGTGGACGAGGAGAGCGCCGACATGGGCGAGTGGAAGACCGGCGCGCCCGGCGTGGCCATTCATGACCAGTTTGCCGACGTGGCACGCGTCTAGGAGCGGGAATCATGAAAAAGCAACTCGGTTTCCTCGTGGACACGGAAAAGTGCATCGGCTGCTTTACCTGCGCCATGGCCTGCAAGAACGTGTACCACCAGCAGAAGGGCATCGTGTGGCGGCAGGTGCACCCCATGGGTGAATCCATCTACCCCCACCACGAACGGGCGTGGCTTTCGCTGGCTTGCAACCACTGCGAAAACCCGGTCTGCCTCGAACAGTGCCCGGTGAAGGCGTACACCAAGCGCGAGGATGGCATCGTGGTGCACGACCAGGACGCCTGCATCGGCTGTGGCAACTGCGTGCGTTCGTGCCCGTACGGCGCGCCCAGGATGAACCCCGTGGAAAAGCGCGCCGAAAAGTGCAGCATGTGCTGGCAGCGCATCGACGCCGGGCTGGACCCGGCCTGCGTGCACAGCTGCCCGGTGGGGGCGCTGTCCATCACGGACATCTCCACCGCCCGGCTGGACGGCTGGGTGCAGTACCCGGCGGGCTACCCCGAATCCAAGCGGCTCAACCCCTCCACCCGCTTCAAGGCCCCGCGCCAACCGCGCGAGGTACGGAGGAACGACGCATGAACTCCATGGAACTTCCCCTCGTGATCTTCACGGTGCTCAGCCAGGGCGCCGTGGGGCTGGTTGCCCTGACGGCGACCCGGCAATGGGCGAGCGATGGCGGGTCCGACATGGCCCAGGCCCCGCGCACGGCATGGCTGACGGCCGTTGTGCTGCTGGCGCTGGGCGCGTTCGCCGCCATGTTCCATCTGGGCCACATGGGCGGTGCGGTGCGCACCCTGGCCAACCTGGAATCGGCGTGGCTCAGCCGTGAAGGGCTGGCCCTTGGCGCCACCGGCGCGCTGCTGCTGGCGGGGTACCTGTC
>NZ_VSMK01000339.1 GCF_011682075.1 Nitratidesulfovibrio liaohensis | reverse complement strand
GCCTGCCCCCTGCCGCCCTCCGCCCGCCCGCGTCGGCAAGCGCCCGCGAACTTGCCCCCGCAATCGCGCGCGTGTAGAAGGGGCGGGTACCGTCGCGCGCCGTCACCGTCCTGTCCGCCCGGCCTCCTGCCTGTTCCGGACGTGCCCATCCGACGTCGCCTGCCCCGCCCACATCCCCCCATTTTCCGGGAGAACACGCATGCTCCGTACCCTGTTCATTGCCCTGCTGCTGGCGCTGACCCTTGCCGCCACCCCGGTGGTTCCCGCGCCCGCCCAGGCCGCCTCCAACGAGGAACTGAAGGCCGCCCTGCGCGACCTGCTGAAGGAAAATCCCGAACTGATCATGCAGGTGCTGCGCGACAACAGCGAAACCGTGCTGGAAATCGCCCAGCAGGGTTCCAACGTGCGCCGCAAGAAGGCGCTGCTTGCCCAGTGGCAGGCAGACCAGACCCAGCCCAAAAAGGCCAACCTGGAAGGCCGCCCCATGCGCGGCCCGGCCAACGCGCCGGTCACAATCATTGCCTACTCCGACTTCACCTGCCCGTACTGCCAGCAGGCGGCGGGCACCATGGAGCTGCTGCTGGCCAACTACAAGGACAAGGTGCGTTACGTCTTCAAGCACATGCCGCTGGACAGCCACGACAACGCGCGCCTCGCCTCCGAGTACCACGTGGCCGCGGGCCTGCAGGACGGCAAGAAAGCCTGGGCGTTCTACGAAACCGTGTTCCGCGACCGCGAAAAGCTGGTGGCCGAGGGCGAACCCTTCCTCAAGAAGGCCGCCGCCGAGGCCGGGCTGGACATGAAGCGCCTTGCCCAGGACATCAAGGGCAAGAAGGTCAAGGATTCCATAGAGGAAGACATGGCCGAGGCCCGCGCCCTGAACGTGCAGGGCACCCCGTACTTTCTGGTCAACGACCTGGTCATTCGCGGCTCGCTGCCGCTGGATCTGTTCTCCGACGCCGTGGACATGGCGCTGGAGGCCGCTGCCAAGGCCAAGAAGTAGCTGTCCGCACCGCGTACGACGAGACACGGGCCGCTCCGGCATTGCCGGGGCGGCCCGTTTGCATTGGCGCGGTGCACCATGCGGCGCACGACGCGGAAATGGCGTTGCGGAAAAACGGAAGGAAGCGGCGGATCGCGGCTACTTCCGGCGACGGCGGCGTTCCAGGGTGATGCCCGCCAGAAACCCGCCGATCATGCCCACGCCGAAGGCACGGGGAATGCTGTCGCTAAGGCCCAGCAGCGCCGCGAACACGCCGAGGGAACCGCCGATGAGGATGCCGCGAACGATGTAGCTGTCCATGCCTGTCCTTCTGGGGCTGTGGGGATTTCGGGGGTGGGGGAACTCCGGCAGCGCGCGAACACCCCGGAATCCCGCGTGATGGTAGTCGCGCGGGGCGAGCGGTGTCAACGTGACAGGGCAGTGGGCAGGCGGCGCGGGTGGTCAGGTGAGGGACTGATTGCCGACCGCCGCCCCTCTTCCTTCCGGTATTCCGTGCCCGTCCCGCCAAAACAGAACCCCGGCCATGGTGGCCGGGGTTCCGCAAGGGGGTCGGATATCCAAGGGTGCAAGGAGGAGACAGGGGAGCAAGGAGGGTTTCCAGGGGGGGGCGGCGGGTGGGCTGTCCCGCCGCCCCTGCGGTCACTGCATCAACGAAGGAGGAGTTTGGGCTGGTCGCTGTCTCGTGTGCTTTGGGCACTATGTCGTCGGTCGCCGTGGCGGCCGCTGGTCGCTTCCGGGGGCTCCAAGCCCCCGGCTGGAGATACCGTGCGGACAGGAGGAGGTCGGTCCTGCACAGTGCGGGTGCGTTGCGGCTGTCTGCCGGTGCTCCCGTATCGCTTCGGTCGTCCGGGCCGTCGCCTTGGCCCGGCGGCCGTTGCCGCGAATTCATTGCCCGTGCCCTTCTCCGCAAGGGGGAACCGGAGAGGGGCCAGGAGCGGTGGGGGAACGGGACGCCACACGTCCACCGTATCCGCGAAGGTCTCGCGGAGCTCCCCTGCCGCCCGGAACGTGCCGGGCCGCACGTGGGGGTTGCCTTCGGGCGCCTCGTCCCTTTCGTGTTCCTGTTCCGTCCCGTCTCTCCTCCGTTGCGCCGGAGGGGGGAGGGGGGGACCGCCGCGACCGGCGGGTCGCGGCGGTCAGGGGAATCAGGCTAGGGCTTGCACTCTGCGAAGGGCAGCGTTGTCATGCGCTGAGGGGGAATAAGCACAGGCCGTGCCAAACAATGAAACTATTAAATTTCAATGTATTACCTTTTTTCGAGAAAATGTGCAGACTTCAATTGTGCAACGCAATGCACATTCACTTTGCACAAAAAGGCTGCACGTGTGCAAAAGCAAGACACCCTGCCACTCTCGCGCGTTCCCCTGAAGCCCTGCCCAAGACACAAGACGCCGGAAAGGGCACATGCTCCCTTTCCGGCGTCGAAAATCTTGAGTCCCGTCGTGTTGCGGTCCTGACCGGTCAGGTCCGTTTCCGTCGGCTCCCGGCAGGCCCCGTTGCGCCCGCTATTCGTCGCAGCGCACCGTGATGCCCGCCGCGCGCAGGGCGGCGGCAAACAGGCCGTCGCCCGCCACCAGCGTTCGCGAAAAGGTGCCGTCATAGATGCGCCCGCACCCGCACGAGGGCGAGCGCGCCTTCAGGATGGCCTCGGTACAGCCCGCCAGCAGGGCCAGGCGCACGCCTTCCTCGGCCCCCTTGGCAAAGGCGTCCGTGGCGTCGGACAGGGTGCCGTCGGCCTCGCGGCACAGCACCTGGCCATCGCGCAGTTCGCACGGCGGCCGCGGCGTGGGCAGACCGCCCAGTTGTTCCGGACAGACAGGCAGGGCCAGCCCCTGCCGCACCAGTTCGATGACCCCTTCGCGGGGGTTGGCCTCTCCGTCGAAGCGGCAGGCCACGCCCGCCAGACAGGCGCTGACCACGTAGATCATGGATGCCTCCGTTTCCGGCGGCCGCGCGGCCCCGCGCTCCAGCACGCGGGGACCACGGAAGGGCACGTGCGCGGGCAGGGCAGGATGCGGCGCGGAGCC
>NZ_VSMK01000338.1 GCF_011682075.1 Nitratidesulfovibrio liaohensis | reverse complement strand
GCCTGCCCGGCGAGGCGCTGCAAGCGGCGCGCCCCGGCGCCGTGGAGCCTGCCGGTGCCGAGCGGCAGCGGCAGGAACTGGAGCTGTTCGCGGAGCGGCTGAAGGCGCTGTTGCTGCTACCTGCCGTGGATCTGCTGGACCGCGCCCGCGTCCTCTCCTGCCTGACTGTGGCCGAACATCGTCTACGCCGCCTGCGTGCTGAGTGCGAGGCCGTTGCCCTGACTCCTGCGCTCTGACCGCATCCGCACGGAGGTCGTTCCGCCGCATTCGGAACGCTAGTCGGCCGTTCCCCGGGAAAAGGGCAGGCCCGTGAGGCCTCGGCGGGGTATCTGCCAGGATGTCGGGGGGAGATTGGTGCGCTGCCGCGCATGGTGCGGTAACGCACGATTGTGCGTCGTAAAAAAAGGAAGGCCGCCCCCGCGAACGGGAGCGGCCTTGAAACCAGTCGGAACCAAAACTTACTTGATGATCTTGAACTCGCCGCGGCGGTTCTTGGACCAAGCAGCTTCGGTGTGACCTTCCACGGCGGGACGTTCTTCGCCGTAGCTGATCATTTCCAGCTGACCGGCGTTCACGCCGGACATCACCAGGTACTCGTAGGCGGCGCGAGCGCGACGTTCGCCGAGGGCCAGGTTGTATTCCTGGGTACCACGTTCGTCGCAGTGGCCTTCCACCAGCACGCGGATCGAGGGGAACTTCTTCAGCACGTCGGCCTTCTGCTTCAGGACTTCCTTGGATTCGGCCTTCAGGTCGAACTTGTCGAAGTCGAAGTAGACTTTGGCGTCGGTGATGATCTGCTGGGCCCGGGCAAGGGCTTCCAGCTGAGCACGACGGGCCGAATCGTCTTCGGCGGCCATGGGGGCGCCGGCGGATTCGGGGGTGGCGGCGACCTGCTTCTTGGCGCAGCCAAAGCCGGTGGCGAGGACAAGGGCCAGAGTCAGGACAAGCCCAAAGCGCTTTGCGGTGTTCATGTGATTCCTCCTAGACAGCTCTTCGCTCCAATAGAATTATGCAGAGAACGGTTCCTTTCCTTTATCCCTTTCCGTCGGCTTCGGCCGCAACCCTAACACCCCCGGAATGGGACAGCAGTAATGGTATCTCTACGCCGTTTTTTGTCAAGATGGGGGATTGCGGTATCTCCACTTTCCCCCACGATTTTTTTCGGTTTTGGCCGCCCAGGCGGGGAGGTTGTCCCCTTCCTGACGTTCCACGGTGGCCTGTGTGGGCAGAACTCGTGAAACTTCACCCGTCCGGGCGGTGGATTCTTCCGCGTGCGGGGGCCCCCTGTCGGCGGTGCGCCCGCATCGTGCACCTAATCGGGGATCATGCCCCAATCCGGGAACGAGGCGTCGCCCGCGCCCGTGGGTACCCGTTTGGCGTCGCCACCGTGACGGGTGATCAGGTAGATCTGCTTGGCGCCGCTGCGGGTGGAGGTGAACGCCAGAAAGTAGCTGTCGGGCGCGAAGGACGGCGTTTCGTCGGTACCGGGGCCGAAGGTGACCTGCCGTTCCGACTGGGTGACCATGTCGTACACGAAGATGCGGTGGCCAAAGTCGGTCATGCGGGCAAAGGCGACCAGCGTGCCGTCGGGGCTGATGGACGGAGCGGTGTTGTAGTTGCCGCTGCGGCTGATGCGCGTCACCTGGCCGGTGGTCAGGTCCTTCAGGAATATCTGCGGGCCGCCCAGGCGGCTGGAGCAGAAGGCCATCTTGGTGCCGGTGGCGTCGAACGAGGGCGAAACGTCGATGGAGGCGCTGTCCTCCAGGGCGCGTTCCTTCTGGAACACGTGGTTCAGCAGGAAGATGCCGGGGTTCTTGCCGGTGGAAAGGCTGACCGCCACCTTGTTGTCGGGCATGAAGGTGGGCCCGATGACGGTGTTGCCCGGAAACTTGATGCGCTGGGTCTGGCGGGTCAGGCGGTCCCACACGCCAAGGGCGTGGGTGCGGTCATCCATGTGGCTGAACACGATGAACCGCGCGTCGGGCGACCACGACGGGGACAGGGCTTCGCCCGGCAGGTTGGTGATCTGGCGCAGGTCGCGGCCGGTGGGCTTGCTGAGCCACACGTCCTTCTTGTTCTTGCCGCCCGATTTCACGAAGGCCAGGGTGGACTTGAAGAACTCGCCCCGGCCCGTCAGGGCCTTCATGAGGTCGGAGCAGAACCGGTCGGCCACGTCGGGCAGCTGGGTTTCCTGGATGTCGTAGTAGCCCTTGCCGAACACCAGCTTGCCCGAATACGCCTCGTACACGCGCAGTTCCACAAAGGGCTTGCCGGGGGCGTCGCCCTGGGGCCAGCCCGCCGTGACCACAAGGTCGGTGCCCGCGATCTGGAAGCGCTTGAAGTCGATGTCCGGGGCCTTGTAGCTCTGCAGCACCGAACCGCCCAGGATGGCCTTGGGGTCGGTCAGGCGCAGGAACGGCAGAAAGCTCAGGTTCTCGCGGATGATTTCGTTCAGCTTCACGCCCTGCCCGGTCACCGGAGTGCCGGGGGTGGGGCCCAGCGGATCGGCAAGGGCAAGGTTCAGGCTGCCCTGGCCGGGGCCGTAGATGTCGATCTGCACGGGGCCGGCCGCAAGGGCCGGGGCCGCCAGCGCGCAACACGCGATGAGGCACACTGCCGCCAGGAGGCGGTGGAAGGCACGATGCTGTCTCATCTCTTTCCGATCATTTCCTGAAGGTTGAAGTTGAGCACCAGGTCCTGGAATTCTGCGCTGGGCGGCGGCGGCAGCATGCCGGTCTTGCCCAGCGCCTTCAGGGTCGACGAGTCGAAGTCGGCCCGGCCCGAGGACTGCTCCACGCTGAAATCCTGTATCTGGCCGTTGGGAGCCACCTTCACCCGCACTCGCACCATGAGGTTCTCGCGGTTGGCGAGGGCCGGGAATTCCCAGTGGCTGCGCACGATCTGCATGACCTGCATGGTGTAGACCCCGGCAATGCCGACACCGCCGGAGCCTTCGCCCCCGCTGCCGTCACCGCCGCCAGCCGCGCCGCCGCCTCCACCGCCCTTGACGGTGGCCTGCAAGGCGGACAGGGCGTTGGCCACGTCCTTGGCGCC
>NZ_VSMK01000337.1 GCF_011682075.1 Nitratidesulfovibrio liaohensis | reverse complement strand
CGAACCCGCCCCCGCCGACCTTGCCGTCCGCCCGGACTGGCCGCATGCCGTGGCGCGCGACCTTGCCGCCGCCGCCGCGTGGCTGTTGGGCGGTACCGCTGACGTGTCGGGGGCATCCCCTTCCGGCACCTCTTCCACGGATATTTCGCGGAGCGAACCGTCATGAGCCGTATCGGCGTCTGGAATACCGCCTTTCTGGGCGACGCGGTACTTACGTTGCCGCTGCTGCGCACCCTGCGCGCCAACTACCCCGATGCGGAACTGCACTTCTGGGTGCGGCGCGGCGTGGGCAGCCTGTTCGCCGCACAGCCGGAGCTTTCCGGCGTGCACGAGTTCGACAAGCGCGGCGGCGAAAGCAGCGTCATGGCCGCCGCCCGCGTTGGGCGGCAACTGGCGCGCGAGCGGCATTCGCTGTGGATATCCGCCCACACCAGCCTGCGCAGCGCCTGCATCGCCCGCTGGACCAGCGCCAAGGTGCGCATCGGCTACGACGCACCATGGTTCAATTCGTGGTTCTACACCCACACCGTGCCGCGCCGCTTTGACGAACTGGACGAGATCGAGCGGCTGCTGCAACTGGTGCGCCCCCTGAACCTTCCGCAGGTTCTGGACTGGCCGGAACTGGTGCTGCCCGAACCCGCCCGCGAACAGGCCGCCGCCTTCCGCGCCGCGCATGCCGCCCCCGGCGTGCCTCTGCTGGGCGTCCACCCCGGTTCCGTGTGGGCCACCAAGCGCTGGCCCGCCGAATACTTTGCAGAGGTGGTCCGCCGCGCTGCCGCCGCAGGCTCGCGCATCGTGCTGTTTGCCGGTCCCGGCGAAGAAGCCGTGGCCCGCGAAGTGGCCGAACGTTCCGGTACCCTCGGCACGCCCGCGCTTATCGACCTGTCCGGTGCGCTCAGCCTCGTGGACCTTGCCGCGCATCTCGCCATCCTCGACTGTTACCTCTCCAACGACTCCGGCCCCATGCACATCGCCTGGGCCCAGCGCACCCCCGTCACCGCCATCTTCGGCCCCACCGTGCGCCGCCACGGCTTCTACCCGCGCGGCCCCAGGGCCACCGTGCTCGAAACCGGGCTGGACTGCCGCCCCTGCGGCCTGCACGGGCCGCAGCAGTGCCCCCTGGGGCACCACCGCTGCATGCGCGACATCACCCCCGACACCGTGTGGCAGGACGTGTCCGCGAAACTGTTCGGGTAGATGGCAGGGCAACCGGGGGAAGGGGAGAAGCCCCTTTTCCAAAAGGGGCTTCTCCCCTTCCCCCGGACCCCCATCCCCTCTTCCCCCAAACGTTTCCATTGGGGGGATGAGCCGTGGGATGAGAGGAGCGTCGCAGCCGGTAGCTGGTGCCCCTGTTGAAAAGTTTGGAAGGATGGAGAGGGGGGGCGGGGGAGAGGAGGGGAACTTTTGCGACAGCCGTTAGGCGAGCTTGCGAGCCTTATGGATGGCGACCGCAGTGCGCAAAAGTTCCCTTCCTCTCCCCCGCATTCTTTTTCTCTTTGTTCTACCCGTGATGGTGGTGCACGTCGCCGCCGGTGTGGGTATGCACGTGGGTATGGGGGGTATGGGTGGCGATGCGGACGGTGCCGTCCTGCACGAGGAGAAAGCTGTCGCAGGTCTGGGCCAGAAAGTCCCAGTCGTGCGAGATGATCAGGTGGGTGGGGCTGTGTGCGGCCAGGATGGCGATGAGCCGGCTGCGGGTGCGCGGGTCGAGGTCGTTGGTGGGTTCGTCCAGCAGCAGGGCCTGCGGCTGCATGGCCAGCACGGCGGCCAGGGCGATCATTTTCTTTTCGCCGCCGGACAGGCGGTGGGTGACCCGGCTGCCGAACCCGGCAAAGCCCAGGCGCTCCAGGGTAGCCTGTGCCACGTCGCGGGCCTCTGCGGGGGATGCGCCGTGGTTCAGCGGGCCGAAGGCCACGTCTTCGAGCACGGTGGGGCAGAACAGCTGATCGTCGGAATTCTGGAACAGGAACCCCACCTCGCGGCGCAGCGTCGCAAAGTCGGCTTCCCTGGTCAGGGGCACGCCGCGATGCAGCACCTGGCCCGACTGGGGGCGCAACAAGCCCATCAGCAGGTGCAACAGGGTGGACTTGCCGCTGCCGTTGTGCCCCAGAAGGCCGATGCGCCGCCCCGGACGCAAGGCCAGCGAGGCGCCGCGCAATACGGGGTCCGCGCTGCCGGGATAGGTGAAGTGGATGTCCTCAACGGCGGCCAGCGGCGGGGTGGCATCGTCGTCCGGATGATGGTGCGGGTGGTGGTCGTGCTTCCCTCCGTGCGCGTGTTCATGATCGTGGTCATGCGCGTGACTGGGCACATGGCTGGGCGCATGGGGGCAGGACTGTCTGTTCTCGGGCAGTGCGCTGTCGGGCGGGGCGGCGGCGGTGGTCATGGCAGTTTCGCGAAGGGCTGAAGGATGTCGGCGGCCAGCAGCGCGACCGCGCACAGGATGACGGCGGCGGCCAGCAGGTGGTCACCGGGGTGTCCTGCGGGTTCGGCCAGCATGTGGAAGCGCCCGGCAAAGCCGCGCAGGCGCATGGCCTGCCCCACGCGTTCGGCCCGGTCAAAGCTGCGCACCAGCACCATGCCCGCAAGGTTTGCGTAGGTGCGGTAAGTGTGCAGGTTGGTGCCGGGGATGAATCCGCGTACCTTGGCCGCTGTGCGCAGGCGGTGGTATTCCTGGGCCACCACGTGCAGTTGCCGCCAGGTGAACAGCAGCAGCAGCGCCAGCTTGTCCGGCAGGCCCAGTCCGGCCACGGCATGCCCCACGGCGGTGATGTCCGAGGTGCCCGCCAGGGCGATGAAGGCCAGCACGATGGCGTTGGATTTCAGGGTGACCAGCACGGCCTGGGCCACGCCCGCGTTGGTGGCGGTCAGGCTCAGCCAGTCCGGCAGGCCGGGAAAGGGACCGATGCGCAGCAGCGGAGCACCGGGCAGCGAAAAGGGCAGGAACACCCACAGAAAGGCCACGAACACGTTCACGGCGGCCAGCCTCCGCAGCAGGCGGGGCAGGGGCAGGCGGGCCCAGACGCACAGGGCCGCACCCAGCAGCAGGGCCAGGGCAGCCGGACCGGGCGAGCGCAGC
>NZ_VSMK01000336.1 GCF_011682075.1 Nitratidesulfovibrio liaohensis | reverse complement strand
GCAAGCCCGGATGGGGGCGGCGCCTGCGCAGTCTGGCGGGCGGCGGCAGCCTGGCCGCCAAAGTGGTGGCGGGCAGCGGCGCGGCGTTGTTCCTGGGGGTGCTGGTGCTGTCGCTGGGCAGCATCCGCTACCAGCGCGAACACCTGCACGACGAACTGGCCGCCGGGGGGGACCGCCTGGGCACCACCATTCGCCTGGGTGCGCGCTTCGCCATGATGCTGAACGCCCGCGACGAGATCAACCAGATCATCAGCGACGTGGCCCGCCAGAAGGACATCGTCTCCATCCGCATCTACAACAAGGAAGGCGTCATCAAGTTTTCGGGCGACCCGGACGAGGTGGAACGCCGCACCAACATCCGCGACGAGGCCTGCGCCGCCTGCCATCGCACGGCGGAACCGCGCAAGTGGCTGGCCCTGCGCGAGCGCACCCGCGTGTTCACCGACCAGGATGGCCGCCGCCTGCTGGGCAGCCTGACCCCCATCATGAACGAGCCCGGCTGTTCGGGCGAGCCCTGCCACTTCCACCCGGCGGACAAGCTGGTGCTGGGCGCGCTGGAGGTGGTGCTTTCTTTGCAAGACGCGGAGGCCGAAGTGCTGGCCTTCCAGACCCGGGTGGTCACCCTGGCGGCGGCGGTGTTCCTGCTGGGGGCCACGGCGGTGCACCTGTTCCTGCGGCGTTTTCTGACGCGGCCCGTGGCCCGGCTCATCGAGGGCACCCGTGCCGTGGCGCGCGGTGAGAAGGTGGACCTTTCCGACGTGCGCCAGCAGGACGAGATAGGCGAACTGGCCGGGGCCATCACCCGCATGGACCGCGACATCGCCCAGAAGCGGGCGGAACTGAACCGCCAGCGCGACGAGTACCAGCGGCTGTTCGACCAGGTGCCCTGCTCCATCACCGTGCAGGACAGGAATCTGCGTCTGTTGCGCTACAACCGCATGTTCCGCGAGAACTTCACGCCGAAACCCGGCGATTTCTGCTTCCAGGCCTACAAGGGCCGCACCGGCAAGTGCCCCAACTGCGCCGTGGAAATGACCATGCAGACCGGCCTTGCCCATTGCAGCGAGGAAAGCGGCTTCCACACCGACGGCAGCCGGGCGCACTGGATCGTGCACACTTCGCCCGTGTTCGATGCGGAAGGGCGGGTGGCGGCGGCCATGGAAATGACCCTGGACATCACCGACCGCAAGGAACTGGAAGAAAAGCTGCGCCGCTCGGAACTGAAGTACCACGCCATCTTCAACCACATTCCCAGTGCCGTGTTCGTGCTGGACCAGCAGACCCTGGAGGTGGTGGACTGCAATTCCACGGCGGAGAAGGTGTACGGCTGGCCGCGCGAGGAAATGAAGGGCCGCTCGTTCCTGGACCTGTTCCCCCCGGACGAGCGCGAACGCTACGCCTCGCAGTTGCGGGCCTTTACCGTGCTGAACCGCGCCCGCAACGTGGCGCGCGACGGCAGGCCCTTTCACGTGGACATCATGCTTTCCCCGGCGGAATACCTGGCCCGGCAGGTGCTGCTGGTGACCACCACCGACATCACCGAACGGCTGGAGGCCGAACAGAAGGTCATTCAGGCGGGCAAGATGGCCACCCTGGGCGAAATGGCCACGGGCGTTGCCCACGAACTGAACCAGCCGCTGACGGTCATCAAGACCGCCGGGGGCTTCCTGCTGCGCAAGGTGACGCGCGGCGAACCCATCGACCCGGAAATCCTGGCCACCATGGCCCGCGAGATCGACGGCCATGTGGACCGGGCCAGCCGCATCATCGGGCATATGCGCGACTTCGGCCGCCGCTCGGACCTGGCGCTGGAGCGGGTGGACGTGAACGCGGTGCTGCAAAGCGCCACGGAATTCTTCAGCCGCCAGTTGTCGCTGCGCGGCATCGACATCGACTGGCGGCTGGCCGCGTCGTTGCCCCCGGTCATGGCCGTGTCCAACCGGTTGGAGCAGGTGTTCATCAACCTGCTGCTCAACGCCCGCGATGCCATAGAGGACCGAAGCGAGAAGGAACCGGGCGCCCCGCGCCGCATCACCGTGGAAACGGTGGCCGACGACCGGCGAGTGACGGCGCGGGTGTGCGACACCGGCGGCGGCATACCTCCGGCGCTGCTGCCGCGCATCTTCGAGCCGTTCTTCACCACCAAGAAGGTGGGCAAGGGCACGGGGCTGGGGCTTTCCATCAGCTACGGACTGGTCAAGGAATTCGGCGGGTCCATCCAGGCGTCCAACGTGGCGGAGGGCGGGGCGTGCTTTACCCTGAACTTTCCGGTGACTTCCGGGGTCGTGGGGGCCGTGTGTGCTGCCGGATCGGGGGGGACTGCGGGAGGAGCGGATTCTGCCGACGAACCGGTACCCGGTGAAGGGGGCGCGGCATGAGCGCGCCCCCGCCCCAACTGCCCCCCTTGCCCCTGCTTCTCGTGGACGACGAGGAAGGCATCCGCACCGTGCTGGCGCTGCTGCTGGCCGACATGGGCTGCGCGGTGCGCACGGCGGCGTCCGGGGCGGAGGCGCTGTCCATGGTCCGCGCAGACCCGCCCGCCGTGGTGCTGACCGACGTGCGCATGCCCGGCATGGACGGCATCGACCTGCTGCGCGCGGTGAAGGCGGAATTTCCCGGGGTTGAGGTGCTGGTGCTGACCGGCCACGGCGACATGGAGCTTGCCGTATCCAGTCTGCGCTTCGGCGCGGGCGACTTCCTGACCAAGCCGGTGGCCCCGGAGGCGCTGGAAGTGGCGCTGGACCGCGCCCGCCAGCGCATGGCCCTGCGCGAGGCGTTGCGCCGCCATACCGAGGAACTGGAACAACTGGTGGCCCGGCGTACCCGTGAGCTGCTGCACGCCGAGCGGCTGGCCGCCGTGGGCGAGACGGCTGCCGGGCTGGCCCACGCCATCAAGAACGTGGCGGGCGGACTGGAGGGGGCCATGTTCGTGCTGGAAAAGGGGCTGGAGCTGGACCGGCGCGAGTACCTGGAACAGGGCTGGCGCATGGTGCGCGACGACGTGGCGCGGGTGCGCGACCTGGCCATGCGCCTGCTGGACATGGGCCGGGCGGCGGAACTTGCCCCGCGCCCGTGCGACCCGG
>NZ_VSMK01000335.1 GCF_011682075.1 Nitratidesulfovibrio liaohensis | reverse complement strand
GCCCCGCGCACCTCGCCGGTGACGGCCCAGCCGCCGGGGCGCGCCCACGACAGGAGGTCGCGCGAGAGGGATGCGGGCAGCAGCCCCTTTTCCGCCAGCAGATCGTGCTGGGCGCGGGTGAGCGGGCGGGCCTGCCATTCCGATGCGCTGGCGGGCATGTAGGGCCACATGTCGCGCGGAATTTCCACCAGGCAGTAGGCGCCGGGGTATTCGCGCACGTTGCGCGCGGCCAGAAAGAAGTCCGGCCCCATGCCGGTGGCGGCGGGAATGATGTCGGTGCCCAGCAGCATGCGGCTGTTGTCGGTCAGGCGGCGCAGACGCAGGAATTCGTCATCGCTGCCCGCCGCTTCGGAAAAGCCGTGCTGGATGGTGTCGTCGCCGGTCAGGGTGGCGCTGCGGTCGTAGGCCCAGATGGCCCCGGCACCGCCGGAGGGGGCAACGTACAGGCCGCGCGCGCCCGTACGGCGCAGCAGTTCCTGCGCTCTCGGCTGGGCGAGGATGGCGAAGGCCGAGGGCGTGCCGTCGGCAATGAGCGCCATGGGATGCACCAGCAGCCAGGTATCGGCGGCCCGTAGCAAATTGTCCGGATCGGGCGGCAGGGTGGGTGAACGCCAGCCCAATTGGCTGCCGGAAACCACGCGCGCAAGTTCCGCGCCGGATCCCAACAGCGATTGCTTTTCCAGCCACTGCATGTAGCCGGGGTCCGCCCGGGTGATCGAGGGGCCTTGCGGCAGCAGCAGCGACTTCTGCTTGGTCTGGGGGGCGCCGCACCCGGTCTGGAGCAGGCTGAGGGCCAGGCTCAGGGTCAGGAGCAGAACCGGCGCGACGGGCGGCATGGTCGAACGGAGGGGCGCGGCAGCGGCGCGCGGCAGGCCGGATAGCGGGCGGAATGCGGGCAGACTGCGGAGCATGAGGACAATGGTGCGGAGCACGGCGCGGTTCGGCATGCGAGTCTCCTTTATCATGCCGACATTACAGGGAGCAGGGGGGGCTGTCAAAGGAGGTATTGCGGCCATGCCACGCCATTTTCGCTTTACACGCGGCGTGAAGCGGGGCAAACCGGCACCTGTGGCCATTCGGGCCACGGAGTACAGGGAGGACCTTCATGCCGTTTTTCGAAGTGGACGCGCAGAAATGCAAGCGCGACAACATCTGTATCGACGAATGCCCCATCCGCATCCTGATCGCCGACAAGGAAACGGGCGTGGCCAAGATGCGCCAGGGTGCCGAGGATGCCTGCATTCGGTGCGGCCATTGCGTGGCCGTCTGTCCGAGCGGGGCAGTGCGCCTTGAGGGCATGCCCTTTGAAGAATTCGTTCCGGTCCGCCGCGAACTGGCCATCGAGGCCGACGCGGCGGAACAGTTCCTGCGCGGGCGCCGCTCCATCCGCACGTTCAAGGAACAGCCGGTGGAACACGACGTTCTGGCACGGATCATGGACACCGTGCGCTGGGCTCCCACCGCAAGCCACCGGCAGCCGGTGCGCTGGGTGATGGTGGAAGACCCCGCCCGTACCCGTGAAATCGCCAGCCTGATCATCGACTGGATGCTCTACCTGCGCGAACACGACCCGGAAACCGCCAAGCGCCACAACGTGGCCGGGCTGATCGCCGGATCGCGCAAGGGCGTGGACCTGGTGCTGCGCGGGGCGCCGCACATCGCCGTGGCCTGCTGCGACGGCAGGGCCACCTGGCCCGCCGTGGATTCGGCCATTGCCCTCACCTATCTGGAACTGGCAGCCCATGCCCACGGCGTGGGCGCATGCTGGGGCGGCTACTTCACCTACGCGGCCAACGCCTACGCGCCCCTGCGCGAACTGCTGGGCCTTGGCGACGACGACCGGGTGCAGGGCGCGCAGATGCTGGGGTATGCGAAGTATCGGTATCGCCGGTTGCCGTGGCGTAGACCTCTCCCCATTACCTGGAAATAGTGCTGGCCGCGCGGATCGTGGGCGATGGCGGCGTCAAACGCCATTTCCGCTCCGGGTCATGTACGGTAAGAGTACACTCCCCATCGCGGAAGTGGCGTTTTCCTTGCCCTCGCCGCACGCTGCGCACGGCCAGAAAACCGTGAAGTGATGCGCTGTCGGAAAGAATGAAGAAATGACAACCGCCCCGACCGGAACTTCCGGTCGGGGCGGTTGTCATTCAAGAAAAGAGGGGGAACGCAGCTGTTTCCCTTTCTCTGTTTTCAGGCCTGGTCGGCAGGCGGAGCGATGTTGGCCGAGGACAAGGAAAACGGCGATGCAGCGAGGAGAGGCTTCGGTATTTCTTGCAGCGGCGATACCCGACAAACGGCGGGATTTGGCCCGGCACGCAAGGAAAGCGGCCCCGGCGCGAGGGGAGTGTACTCTTTGGTACATGACCCGAGCGTCGGGGCCGTTTGACGCAGTGGTCGCGGCAAAGGCCCGCCGTTTGTCAGCCATGCCTAACGCATGCGTGCCATGACCTGACGCAGCGCCTCCGCCTGCTCTGCCAGCGCGGCCACGGCCCGGGCGGCCTCGCGCATGGCGTCCACCGTCTCGCCGGAGATGCGGTCCACCTCGCCGGTGGCCCGGCTGATTTCCTCGCTGGCGGCGGATTGCTGGGACGCGGCGGTGGCGATGGCCCGCACCCGATCGGCGGTGGTCACGGCAATGGTGACGATATGCTGCAAGGTCTGGCCAGAGGCTTCCGCCAGCTCGGCGGACCGGCCCACGTTGCGGGCGGCGTTTTCCGTGGCTTCCAGGTTGCGGGCGGCCCCGGCGCGGATGCGCGTGACGGCCTCGCCCACTTCACGTGTGGCACCCATGGTCTTTTCGGCCAGCTTGCGCACCTCGTCGGCCACCACGGCGAATCCCCGCCCGGCGTCCCCGGCGCGGGCCGCCTCGATGGCGGCGTTCAGCGCCAGCAGGTTGGTCTGGTCCGCGATGTCGGAAATCACGTCCATGATCCGGCCAATGCCTTCCACCTGCGTGCCCAGTTCGCGCATGTCGGTGCGCAGGGCCTCGGCGTCGGTGGCTACTGCGGTGCTGGCGGCCACGGTCTCGCGGGTGATGGAGGCGCCGTCCTCGGCCTTGGCGCGGGCTTCGTCGGCGCTGGCGGCGGCCTC
>NZ_VSMK01000334.1 GCF_011682075.1 Nitratidesulfovibrio liaohensis | reverse complement strand
CCCCACCGGCGGCTGCCGCCTGCCCAGCACCACCCTGGCCGCCGTGCGCGAGCTGCTGCCCGTGCGCGACTGCACCGTGCGCGCCGGTGAACTGCGCGCCTTTCGCCACGCCTACATGCTGAATTCACTGCAAGGCATGCGCCCGGTCACGGTCATCGGCTCGCATGCCTTCACGCCCGATTTCGCCACCTGCGAGCGGTGCAATCCGGTGTTGCTGGGGGACTGAACAAGGACTGCCGGAAACTGCCTCCTGAAAGGCAACAGCAATGTAGCGATCTACTTCTTCCTGGAATCGAACCCGAACAGGCGGCCACGCACCACGGCCTCGCGGCCATGCCGATCGCGCAGGGCGTCCAGCGCGGCGTCCAGTTTCTTGCGGCGGTTCTCGTCCGGCGGGGGGATGGATGCGGCGGGAATTGCGGCGGCGGGGGTGTTCCGCTCGACTGGCCTGTGCGGCCCACCAGACACGTTCGATCCACCTGGTGCGTTCGGCGCATCAGGCCCGTCCTGTTCATCATGTTCTGCGGATGTCCCCATGCGGCGCGCACCGTTCGCCCCTTTCGCCCCGGCATCCCGGCCCGCCGCCCTGCCTGCCGTTCCCCCGTCAATCCCGACCGGCCCGACCGGCCCGACTGGCCCGACTGGCCCGTCCTTGCCAGCCCCCTTCCCGCCCTTCACCCTGCCGGGCATCTCCAGCGGCAGGGTGAGCTGGCGCGGACCGTGGTGCGCCGGGCCGAAGTTGGACACCCCCACCCCGATCAGCCGCACCCTGTCCGCCAGGGTCAGGGCGTCCAGCAGGCGGCACGCCTCGTCGAAGATGGTCTCGGTGGACGCCGTGGGCTCCGGCAGGCTGTGGCTGCGGGATATGGACCGGAAATCCGCGTACTTCACCTTCAGCGTGATGGTGCGGCCCGCCAGCCGCTGCCGCCGCAGCGATGCCCCCACCCGCTCGGCCTGCGCCAGCAGCCAACGCCGCAACACGGCGCGGTCGGCGGTGTCCTCGGCAAAGGTGTTCTCCGCGCTTTCCGACTTGGGCTCGGAATACGGTTCCACCTCGCGCGGGTCCACGCCGCTGGCCCGTTCGTGCAGGTGCACGCCCCCCTTGCCGAAGCGCCGCTCCCAGAATTCGCGCGAATAGCGCAGCACGTCGCCCGCAAAGCGCACGCCCAGTTGTTCCAGCGCATCCAGTGACCGCTTGCCCACCCCCGGTATGCGGCCCACGGGCAGGGTACGCAGGAATTCCGCCACGTCTTCCGGGTACAGGATGAACAGGCCGTTGGGCTTGTTCACGTCCGAGGCGATCTTGGCCAGAAACTTCACCGGCGCCGCGCCCACGGAACAGGTCAGCCCCCCGGTCACGTCCAGCACGCGGGCCTTCACCGCCATGCCCATGTTCTCCACCGGGCCGAACAGCCGCTCCAGCCCCGTGGCGTCCAGATAGGCCTCGTCCACCGAGGCGGGTTCCACCAGCGGCGAGAATTCGCGCAGCGCGTCCATGATGCGGTGCGAAATCTCGGCGTAGCGGCGCATGCGCCCCGGCACCACGATCAGGTGCGGGCACAGCCGCAGCGCCGTACTCATGGGCAGGGCAGAGCGCACGCCAAAGCGCCGCGCCTCGTACGACGCGGCGGAAACGACCCCCCGGTGCGAGCCGCCCACGGCCACCGGCTTGCCCCGCAGGGAAGGGTCGTCCATCTGCTCCACGGACGCGAAAAAGGCGTCCATGTCGATATGCATGATCCAGCGTTGCGCCATGCCCACGTTCTAGCAGAGGGGCGACGGGGCCGGAAGCGGGGCGCGGTTGTCGGGACCGGTGGGTTCACCCGACGAGGAATACCGCCCGGGCTGGCAATCACATCCGGCCTGACCGGCCTTTGCGGCGCGGGCACGGTGACGGCCCGCCGCCCGCCGTGCTAGACAGGATGGGTGCCGTTGCCGTGCGGGACATTTCGCCACCCCCCGCACAGCCATCCCCGCACGGCCATCCCCGCACGGCCATCCTGCGGACGGGCACCCCGCGCTCGCCCCGGAAGCCGCAGGGCACACGTTCGTTCGGCGCAATTTCCGCCGCACCCCGCACTTCAACCCACGGTCACCCATGCCAGCGTTCCGCTTCGTCCATGCCGCAGACCTGCACCTCGACGCCGCCTTCGCGGGCGTCTCGCGCGACCTTTCGCCCCGCCTGGCCGACCGGCTGCACCGCGCCACCTTCACCGCGTGGGAGCGGCTGGTGGACCTGTGCCTTGCCGAACGGCCCGACGCCCTGCTCATTGCGGGCGACGTGCACAACCACGAGGACGGCAGCCTGCGCGCCCAGGTGGCCTTGCGCGACGGCTGCGCGCGCCTGACGGACGCGGGGGTGCGGGTGTTCATCGCCCACGGCAACCACGACCCGCTCGCCTCGCGGGTGCACTCGCTGCACTGGCCGGACGGGGTCACCGTGTTCGGCCCGCAGGTGGAATCGCACGCCCTGACCCGCGACGGGCGCGTGGTGGCCGTGGTGCACGGCATCAGCCACGAGACAGACCGCGAGGGCCGCAACCTGGCCAAACGCTTTGCCCGCGCTGCCACCGTGCAGGGCATGGTTCACGGCATGGTTCAGGACGTGGACGTGCCCCCCGGCGCGCCGCAGATCGGCGTGCTGCACTGCAACGTGGGCGCCACGCCCGGCACGCGCGACGCGGGCCGCTACGCCCCCTGCACTCTGGACGACCTGACCGCCACGGGGCTGGACTACTGGGCGCTGGGGCACATCCACCTGCCGCAGGTGCTGCGCACGCGGCCCCATGTGGTCTACCCCGGCTCCACGCAGGGGCTGCACATCAACGAGGACGGCCCGCGAGGCTGCCACCTTGTCACCGTGCACGACGACGGCGAGGTGGAAACGGAATTCCGGCCCCTGGCCCCGGTGCGCTGGCAGGTGGTGGAGGTGCCCATAGGGGCGAATGGCAATGGCGGAACTGACGGCGGCAATGGAGCCAATGGCGACGACGCGGGCACGCCCAGCGGCGCGGCCTCGCTGGAAGCCCTGCATGGCCGCATCCTGGAGGCCATGGAACGCGCCGCCGCCGGGGATGCGGCGGGCAGCGCGC
>NZ_VSMK01000333.1 GCF_011682075.1 Nitratidesulfovibrio liaohensis | reverse complement strand
ATTTGTGCTGGTGTCCATGGAGGAGGGGGTACACCCGATCCCATTCCGAACTCGGAAGTTAAGCCCTCCATCGCCGATGATACTGCGTACTCTTGCGTGGGAAAGTAGGCCGATGCCAGCACTTATTTTCACAGGGATGCAAAACCGCATCCCTACCCTTCACGCGAAAGGCCCCGGTGAGAAATCACCGGGGCCTTCGTGCGTTTGCAGGCTGGAAGCAGCGTGTTCAATTAGTTACAGGCGACAGCACGGATAAGTGGAGTGTCGCTGTCGATCTCAAAAGTCTCATCGCTTGATATATGGTTGCAGTCTGAGCAGAGCGGCACAATGTACCATGCTGTGTCGCCGGAGACTTTTTGGACATGCGCGCCAAGCTCAGCTATCCCTGTGCAGTCTTTTCGACCGCACAGAAGAGCTTCCTTTCCGGATAGGTTTTGCCAGTGATTGATCCATGTGCCACATTTTCCGCAGGTATTAGCGCTTGTGCCATTTAGGTTTTTGACTTCCATCTGTTTCTCCCTGATGTTTGAGGAGGGGGACCGTGTTAGGCAGATTGGAATATTTTAACATGCGGCCTATATTTGCTGTAAATAATAACTGGTGACGCGGAGTCCCTCACCGGCGTGAAGTAAACAGAAGCGTTGGTTGTTGCACGGGATGTTTAGCTTCTTGACGTTGCACCGCCGCTGGTGCTAGCACCGGGCCTTACCCATACATGCCGCGCGACTGGCGAGAAAGTGGAGCAACACCACGAGGGAGCGCGGCATTCGTCAGCGCCGCTCGCCTGGGCCGCATCGGACACGATGCCGACAACCACCTTCCCCGTCCGGGGAAGCCTGTCCGGAGGCCGCCCATGTGCTTGTTCATGGCATTTCTCGCAATCCTTCCACGATTCGGCGGCGCTGATGCCGCAACGGACCACGGCGCCAGCCGCCGCACCGGCATTGTCGTGCGACGTTGCCGCGCCACCTGCGCCAGCCTTGCCGCAGCCATTCGTGGCATCGTGTGCGCCCGCCGCCCCGCCTGCGCCAATCCCTTCGTGATCCCCTGTCCGATTCCCGTCGTCTCGCAGCCCGTTTCCGGTCTTGTCCGGGGGAGGTCCGCATGCTGAGGCGCATCCTGTCCGAATCGTCGCTCTCTGCCCTTGTGGCGGGGCTTGTGGCGGTCATCGTTTCCTATGCCGGGCCTGCCGCGCTGATGTTCCAGGCCGCCGAGGCCGCCCACCTGACCCAGGCCCAGCTGTCCAGCTGGATCTGGGCCATTTCCGTGGCCAGCGGCGTGACCGGCATTTGTCTCAGCCTGCGCTACCGGGTGCCGGTGATCACCGCGTGGTCCACCCCGGGCGCTGCGCTGCTGGCCGCCGGATGGACGGCATACAGCTACCCCGAGGCCATCGGGGCGTTCATCGCCGTGGGCGTGGCCATCACCGTGTTCGGCGTCACCGGGTTGTTTGCCGCATTCATGGACCGCATTCCCAAGGCCGTGGTGTCGGCCATGCTGGCGGGCATCCTGTTCCGGTTCTGCGTGGACGTGTTCACGCGGATGCAGGCCGCGCCGTTGCTGGTGGCGCCCATGTTGCTGACATGGCTGGCAGCGCGTCGCCTGGCCCCGCGCTATGCCGTGCTGTTGCCGCTTCTGGCGGGCCTTGTGGTGGCCGGGGCAACAGGGCAGCTTTCGTTCGGCCCGGTAAGCGCCGCGCCCGCCGTGCCGGTGCTGACCATGCCCCATTTCACCATGGGGGCGTTGCTGGGGCTTGGCGTGCCGCTGTTCGTGGTGGCCATGGCCGGGCAGAACGCCACGGGCCTTGGGGTCATGCGCGCATCCGGCTATGACACCCCCGGCAGCCCGCTGGTGACGTGGACGGGCGTGGCATCCACCCTGCTGGCGCCGTTCGGGTCGCACGGGGTGAACCTTGCGGCTATCACCGCCGCCATCTGCACCGGTCCGGAGGCCCATGCGGACCCGGCCCGGCGCTACTGGGCGGGCATCTTCTGCGGCGGGTTCTACGTGCTGGTGGGCACCTTCGGGGCCACGCTGGTGGGCCTGTTCACGGCCCTGCCGCAGGCGCTGGTGGCCGTGGTGTCGGGCCTTGCCCTGCTGGGGGCCTTTCTGGGCGGGCTGACCCAGGCCACGGAAGACCCGGTGCACCGGGAAAGCGCCGTGATCACCTTCCTGGTCACCGTGTCCGGTGTGAGCCTGCTGGGCGTGGGTTCGTCGTTCTGGGGGCTGCTGGCGGGGCTGCTGGCAGGGGCGGTGTTGGTGGGGCCGCAGGCGCGCGTGCAGGCGGCCATCACCGCGCACGCGGGAGGGGCGGCGCGCAAGTAGCAGGGATTGTTCCCACGCGGGCAGGCGTTGCCTTGCTTGCGCGGAGCGGCCTTGAAATGACCGGCGGCGTGGACGGGTGGACCGTTCACGCCGCTGTTGCGTTCATGGGGCTGATTCGGGCGGTGAGGCTGAGACGGAGCGGTGTTTACGGTCTTGCCTCGTCGGGGGGACAGCTGCCAGGCCCGCGGAGCGCCACGGCTGCTCGAACGATCACGCCGGACGATTCCGCCGGATGATTGCTTGCGGTCAGGCCGTGGCGTCGCCAAAAAGGGCCTGCTCCATGGCCTCGGTGTCGGCCAGCACATGGCCCACCAACGACGAGAATGCCGCCGGGGCCAGCTTCAGGCGGTCCAGTGCCCCGCGCGCGGGCTGGCGCAGCAACGCGTCGCCCGGCATGTGATAGCCCAGGGCCACGGCGATCCAGTCGCCAAGGTGCACGTACAGGCCAAGGTCGCTCCAGGCGCGGGCGTCCGGTCCATGGTGGGTTGCCGCCGCCTCGGCCACGGCATCGCCCAGCCGCCAGGCATCCAGCAGGCGGCGACCGATGTCGCAGTGGTCGTAGCCCAGCAGTTCGCACTCCGCCGCCTGGATGGGCATGGCGCCTTCCGAGGCACGTCGGGATATCTGGGAGGCCAGGTCCGGCAGGTTGCCCATCAGCAGCAGGTGGCCGATGTCGTGCAGCATGCCCGCCACGAATGCCCGACCGGGGTCTGCCCCGCCGCAGGCCACGGCCAGGGCGCGAGCCGCCGTGGCCGCACATGCGGCGTGGC
>NZ_VSMK01000332.1 GCF_011682075.1 Nitratidesulfovibrio liaohensis | reverse complement strand
GGCACCCGCTGGCCCGCTGGCTGGCCGGGCCGCTGGCCCGGCTGGGCGGCCTGCTGGGGGTGTGGGGCACGCGCACTGAATTCGGGCCGGAATTCGCCCAAAGCTATCACGGCAAGGTCATGCCGCCGGGCACCGTGCCCCGGCTCATCGCGGTGGAACGCCCCGTAGCCACCACGGTGCCGGAAACGGTGCTGCCCTTCCGCATGGCGCGCGACATCATCCTCGACAATGCCGACGCACTGGCCCTGCTGAACTGCCCCTGCCGCCTGACGCGGGAAGACCACTGCACCCCGGTGGACGTGTGCATCCTGGCTGGCGGACCGGTGGTGGACTTCGTGCTGGAGCATCACCCGGACAAGGCCCGCCGCGTCACGCCGGGCGAGGCCATCCGCGTGGTGGAGGCGGAAAACCGGCGCGGCCACGTCTCGCACGCGTTCTTCAAGGAAGCGGTGCTGGGCCGCTACTACGCCATCTGCAACTGCTGCACCTGCTGCTGCGGGGCCATGCAGGCCCACCGCGAAGGCACGCCAATGCTGGTTTCTTCGGGCTACGTGGCCTGCGTGGACACAGGCACCTGCACGGGCTGCGGCCAGTGCGCGCGCATCTGCCCCTTCGACGCGGTGCACATGGTCGGCAGAGCCACGCAGGGGGCTTTGCCGCCGAATGGCGGATCGGGCAACGCCCCGTTGCCGCAACGCCACTTCGATGCACGGCGTGCGACAGGACGTGATGCGAAGCCCGCTGCGGGACATGGCGCGGGATGCCGTATTCGGCACGCCGCCCGGCCTGCCGTCATCCCCGCCATCGATACCACCGCGTGCATGGGCTGCGGGGTATGCGAACTGCGATGCCCCGGCAAGGCCGTGTCCCTGGAACTGGCCCCCGGCAAACCCGCACCGCTGGTGCTGCCGGGTGAAGCGGCCCCGGTGTCGCTGCACCACCCCGATCTGGCTGGACAAAATCCGCCCGGCAAGGGCTGCGGACAGTGCGCAAGCCGAAGCGCCCCCGGCGGCCCCCATGCCCCGGGGTAGCCGCCGTACGGTCCGATAGTCCGAAACGGGCAGGGCGGGCGGAACCACAACGCGGCGCAAGGGGCACGCCGCAGCGCGATACCGCACGCGCTTCACTTTCGCGGCCATCCACGCTATCTTCCGCTTAGTATTTCGGGATATTGCGCACTATCCACAGCGTTCGCGCATCCGCCAGGCCAAGGTCTGCGCCACGCGAAAGAATGCCGGGGCCGCCCGCCAGGCGCGATGCACCCCACCGGAAACGCAGGAGCAACCATGCGGAGCATCGGCAGACGACGTTTCCTGAAGCTGGCCGGAATCACCGCGCTTACCGGGGTAACCTGGGCCCTGGCGCCCACTGTTCCCGCCCTTGCGGCGCAGGACGCCGCAGCCCCGCGCCCAGTCACCCCAGTCGCCGTGCCGACGCCCCCGCCCCGCACTGTGCCCGGACTGCACTCCGCCGCCAGCTTCGACACCCCCCTGCCCCTGCCCGGTGACCGTTCGTTCATGGGACTCATGGACGGCGGGGCGCGCATCGAACTTTCCGCCACGTCCGACCCGCGATTGCCCACCGGCGACATGCCCCCCGCCCCGCCGCTGTGCTTCCAGACCGAGCACGGCGGCCGCCCCTACTGGAATCCCACCCTGGTCATCCAGCGCGGTGCCTCGTTGCGGGTGCGCCTGATCAACCGGCTGGACGCCCCTACCCTGCTGCGCTGGCACGGCCTGCTCGCCGACTGGCGCATGGGCGGCCACCCGGTGATGATGCTGCTGCCCGGCGCCAGCTTCGAATACCGCGTCACCCTGCGCAACCGGGCAGGCATCTATCCCTACCACGCCATCGCGCCGGGATTCTCGGGCCGCCAGACCCACCAGGGCCTGGTGGGTCTGTGCATCGTGGACGATGAGGAAGAGCGCGCCGCTCTGGCCGCCATGGACATCGAACCGCTGGGGGCGGGGGGCACCGGCGCCTTCCGGGCCACCCTGCCCGCGCCGGGCAACGGCCCCTCGGACGTTCCCCTGCTGTTTCAGGACCGCCGCCTGGACCGCGACGGGGTGCCGGTGTACGCGCCCGGTCTGGACGACCGGATATCGGGCCTCATCGGTGACGTGCTCACCGTCAATGGCGTGGCCGGTGCAAAACTGGACGTGGTCACCCGCATGTACCGCCTGCGCCTGGTGAACATGTGCAACGCGCGGGTCCTGCACGTGGGCCTGGCCCGCCCCGACGGCGCGCCGCAGCCCTTCACGCTGATGGGTACCGACGGCGGCATGCTGGAACGTCCGCTGCCCTTGCAGCGCCTGTTCCTTGGCCCCGGCGAACGGGCGGACATTCTGGTGGACCTGCGTGCCGCGAACCCCGGTGACGAATGGCACCTGGTCAACCTGCCCTTCGACCCCATGCGTCGGGCCGGAGCGGCCTCCGGCGGGGCCGGGGCTCCCGGTGAAGGCGAGGCGGCACGCCTGCTGCGACTGCGCGTGATGCAGCGCGTGGACTATGCCCAGCCCCTGCCCGTGCGGCTGTGCGACTTTCCCGCGGCGCCCCCCCTGCCGCAGGGGCCGCCGCGCCGCCTGCATGTCTCGCGCGGCGAGGTGCTGGGGCGTCCCTCGTGGCTGCTGAACGGACAGCCGTTCGCCCTGCGGCACGACACCAACGCGGACCTGCCGGACGACTTTCCGGCACCGCGCGTGCCCGCCCGTACGACCGAGGTCTGGGAACTGTCCAACGACGCTGCGTCCATCCCCCATGCCCTGCATCTGTCGGGCTTTCAGTTGCGGGTGCTGGAGCGGCGCGGCAGTCCTCCCCAGGTGGCGGCCCTGGCCGTGGCACCCTCGGGGTGTTCGGCAACCGACACCGGCATCAAGGATACCGTGCTGGTCTGGCCCGGCGAGACGGTGCGGGTGCTGGCGGATTTTCGCGATGCTCCGCCGGAGACGCAGCGCGCCGCGCTGTATTCACGCGTGCTGGAATGCCTGGATGATGGAATGGTGCAGGATGTCTCCGTGCCCTGAGGCGGCGGACGCCGCCGCTGGCGACGTTGCGGAGGCTGCCAGGCGTGCGGGTGGTTCCACCGCCGGGGCATCTGCCCGGCGGGGGCTGCCCGGC
>NZ_VSMK01000342.1 GCF_011682075.1 Nitratidesulfovibrio liaohensis | reverse complement strand
GGGTGCCACCCCCGGCACGCCCAGCGCGCCGGACAGCACGTTGGCCGCCGCCAGCAGGTCGCCCTCGCCAAAGGCCCGGCCCAGCATCTGCAGGCCCACGGGCATGCCGGAACGGCTGCCCATGCCCACGGGAATGCACAGGCCCGGCAGGCCAGCCAGGTTCAGCGACAGGGTGAACACGTCCATCATGTACATCTTCAGCGGATCGCTGGTCAGTTCGCCAAGGCCCCACGCCGTCACCGGCGATGCCGGGCCGCACAGCACGTCGCACTGGGCAAGGGCCTTCTCGTAGTCCTCGCGGATCAGGCGGCGCACCTGCGCGGCCTTGCGGTAGTATGCGTCGTAGTAGCCGGACGACAGCACGTAGGTACCCAGCATGATGCGCCGCTGCACTTCGTCGCCGAACCCTTCGGCGCGCGAGCGCACGTACAGGTCGGCCAGGTCGCGCGGGCTTTCCGCCCGGCGGCCATAGCGCACCCCGTCGAAGCGGGCCAGGTTGGAGCTCGCTTCCGCCGGGGCGATGATGTAGTACGCCGCGATGCTGTAGGGGGTATGCGGCAGTTCCACGTCCACGATGGTGGCGCCGAGGCCCCTGGCCGTGTCCAGCGCGGCCTCGCAGGCGGCGGACACCTCGAGGTCGATGCCCTCGCCCCGGAATTCGCGCGGCACGCCGATGCGCACCCCGGACAGGTCCTTGCGGGCGGCAAGCGCGCCCATGTAGTCGTCCACGGGCAGGTTGGCACTGGTGGCGTCGCGCGGGTCGTGCCCGGCGATGACCGACAGCAGCAGGGCCGCGTCCTCCACGGTGCGGGTCAGCGGACCGATCTGGTCCAGCGACGAACCGTAGGCCACCAGCCCGAAGCGCGACACGCGCCCGTAGGTCGGCTTCAGCCCCACGCAGCCGCACAGGGAGGCGGGCTGACGGATGGAGCCGCCGGTGTCTGTACCCAAGGATCCGAAGCACTGCCCGGCGGCGACGCTGGCGGCGGAACCGCCGCTGGAACCGCCCGGCACGCGCGCCACGTTCCACGGGTTGCGGGTGGGGCCGAAGGCGGAATTTTCGGTGGACGAGCCCATGGCGAACTCGTCCATGTTGGTCTTGCCCAGGATCACCGCACCGGCCTCGCGCAGCCGGGCCACGGCAAAGGCGTCGTAGTGCGGGGTGAAGTCGCCCAGAATGCGCGAGCCGCAGGTAGTACGGGTGCCCGCCGTGGTCAGGGCGTCCTTGACCGTCAGCGGCACGCCCCACAAGGGCCTTGCCGGGTCCGGACCGGCACCGTCCAGCGCGCGGGCTTCTGCCAGGGCTCCCTCAGCCCGAGTTGTGAGCAGCGCGGCAATGGCGGGTTCGGTGGCCGTGATGCGGTCAAGACACGCTGTGGCGACCTGCTCCGCCGTCAGTTCGCGCCGGGCCAGCCGGTCGCGCACTTCGGCCAGCGACAGGGAAACGATTGCGGTGGACGTATCGGACATCTCACTATCCTTGGCTGTGCATGCCGCCGCCTGCGCGGAGGCTTGTCTGTGAACTTTCCGGAAAATATCCGCACGAGAGCAGGGTAAGGAATCGGGGCGCCGCCCCGAACCCCGCCGGGGGAACTTGTTCCCCCGGTCCCCCTGCATTGCCTGCCACCGGGCCTGACAGGCATCGGCAACCGCGCCACGCACTTCCGCGCGTCAGGCGGGCACTCCATCTTCCTGCCTTTCCCCACCGAGCCAGCACTACCAACGCGACGCCGGTTCAGGAAGGAGGCGCTTTTTCTTTCCCTGCACGCCTTCGCGCGTCAGGTACGTCGCCGCTCGGTCTTCCTGCCTTTCCCCCGTCGCGCCTTCGCGCGTCAGGTGCGGGAAGTCCGTGTCGTGGCAAGGAAGGCAATCTTTCCGGGGCGCAGGAAAACTCTTTCCGTATTTCAAGCCCCGGAAAGGAAGCCTGACGCCGCCACGGCGCGGAATCCCCGCACCGGAAATTACACTATCCGGGGAACAATGAAGAATTCCTGGTCGGCCTCCGGCGCATTCCGCAGCACATCCTCGCGCGTGCAGCGCGGGGCGGCTTCGTCGGGGCGCAGGGCCGTGGCATGCTGCACGGGGCTGTACAGCGGCTCGACGCCGGTGGTGTCGAGGCCGTTCAGCATCTCCATGTAGCCCAGGATGTCGCCGAACTGCCGGGCAAAGGTTGCAAGCTGCGCCTCGTCCGGGGCCAGCCGGGCCAGCCGCGCGATGGCGGCCACCTGATCGGTGCTGATGGTGGTCATGATCGGTCCTGTATGGCGTGCGGATTATTGCGGAGTTGCGGTGGCCGCGGCCTTGGCGCGGGCCTCGTGGCGCTCGCGGGTGCGTTCCAGCTTCTGGCGGAACTCGGTGGGCTCCACGGGCTTGAAGCCGTCGGACGTGGGCGAGAACAGGAACAGGTCCTGCGAGGCGTGGCCGTCGGCGCTCCAGTGCAGGGCGCCCATGGCCCACTGCATGCGCTGGGCGTCGGCCAGGCGGCGGTTGACATCCGCCGGGGTCCAGCCCTTTTCCGGCAGGCCGATATTCGAGGCAAAGCGCACGAAGTCGTAGCCAAGGCCCACCCAGAAGTCGGGGGCATCGGGGTTGCCCGCCTCGCGCAGGGTGCGCGCCAGTGCATCCCCGGCGGGCGTGGCCTGCGCCCCGTTCCAGGCGCCGGGAAACACGGCCAACCCGAAGTTGCGCACGTCCACGCTCTTCTGCCCGGCCAGCCCCTGCTCCCACAGGGTGGTGCCCAGCAGCACCTGCCGGTCCTCGCCGTGGAAGAACAGGTTGGGCACCAGCATCTCGGTGTTCTTCCAGCTGTCGGGCAGGAAGGTGGCTTCAAAGGTGGCCCCCGGCACCGGGTAGCTGTTGATGGTGCGCACCTTCACGAAGCTGCCCGCGATGCGGTTCCATTCCTGATGCTTGCCCGTGGGGTAGGACATGGTGGAAGCCACGCTGGCGCCGCGCGCGCGGGCCCGCTCGGCAAAGAGCGAGGCCATCTTGCCGCCAAAGGCATCGTCGGGGTGCAGCACACCATAGCTGGTCACGCCAAGGGCATCCTGGGTGAAGCCCAGCAGTGCGTTGACCTGGTCGTCGGGGCTGGTGAAAAAACGCCACGCCACGCGGCCTTCTTCGCCGCCGTCAAGCTGCGGCAGAAAGGTGAAGAAGGCGCGCTGGCCAATCAGGCCGCGTTCCTTGGCGGCGCCGAAGCTGTTGGTGCGCAGCGGCCCGCCCACCACCACGCACTGGGGCGGCAGGGCGGCCAGCTTGTCCAGCCAGTCGGGCGATTCGGTGTTCAGCACCACCACCTCGACCTCAACGCCGGTGCGCGAAAGTTCCCACTGGGCGGCGCCCGCCCCGCGCGAGATCTTCCACCCGATGTTGCCGAAGGCGCCGGTCATGGGCAGGGCCAGGGCCACGGTGCGCGAGGCGCGCATGCCGCTCTGCTCCAGCGGCGTCAGCACGGTGCCGAGCAGGTTGGGGTCGTTGAAATTGCCGCTGCGCTGCAACCGGGTAAGGGTTTCCAGCGCGCGCAGCGAACCGGCGTTGGCAGCGGCCATGCGCCGGGCCGACTCCAGTTCGATGATGTTGTAGGGGTAGCGGCCTTCGTTTTCCGGGGTCACGGTGGCGGCAAGCTGCTCCACCGTGGCGTTGTCGGAACGCTTCAGTTCGTCGAACAGGCGGTTTTCCAACGCGGCCCGGAAGGACTGGCTTCCGGCGGCGGCCCCGGCCTGCGTACCCGCCTGGGCCCACAGGTTGGACAGGGTCTGGAGGGAACCGGAAATGTCGCCCCCCTCCCACTGCCGGGTGGCCACGATAAGCCCGGCCTGCGCGCGCAGGCCCCACGGGCGCGCGGCGTCGCCGAACACCGCCGTGGCGCGCTGGCGGCTTTCGGTCTTGGAAATGCGGGACATGGCGCGGTACCAGGTGTCCTGCCAGTCCTGCCCGGCATCCGCTGCCGGGTCCAGCCTGCGCCATCCTTCCAGGCCGTCCAGGGCCAGATTGGGATGGGCATTGGCCTCGGCGGCCATGCTGTAGCCGCGCCAGGCGCCCAGGCGTTCCTCGGGCGTGATGTCGGTACGCGCGGTCATCATGCCGAAGATGCGTTCCGCCGTAGCCGCGTCGCCGCGCTTCAGGGCCTCGTTGCCTTCGTCCAGCGCCGAGCGCCGCACCGGCTGCTGCACCTGCGGGGTGACGGGTTCCTGCGGAATGATGATGGACCGCTTGCCGCCGCACCCGGCGGCGGAAAGCACCATGAGCGCGAGAAGGGCAAGGACCGTGGCGCGCGAAAGAACGTGCTGCATCGTGGGTACCGTGGTGTGCACCATCGTGTGCACCGTGGGGTGGACCGTTGCTTGCCGGATGTACCTGCACGGGCTGCCGCGCGGCGTGGCCTGCGGCCTGGCGTGCGGTTTGCCACGCGGAAAACGCGCCGAAGACGAGGACCGGCGCAGGGGCGAAACCCGGGCCGCGAAACGGGGGGCACTGCACCGGCAGGCCCAGCGGCGAATCGCGTCAGGCTATACATTGTGGCCCCGGAATGCAAGCAGGGCGCGCCTTGCGTCCCGACCGACATCCCGAAAGACCTGGTCGGGCGCGGGCGCGCCCCGGAGCATTCCATCCCTGCCCGCGCGCGGGGCGCGGGCAGGGGCGGCTGGTTACTTCTTCACTTCGGTGTAGTCGGCGTCCACCACGTCGTCGTCGCCCTTGGCGGAACCGGCGTTGCCCGCGTCATGCCCCGCTTCGGGACCGGCGCCGGGCTGGCCCTGCTGGCTCTGCTGGTACAGCTGTTCGGCCAGCTTGTGCGAGGCGCGCGACAGTTCTTCGGACGCGGTCTTGATGGCCGCAACGTCGCTGCCGTCCATGACCTTCTTCAGGGCCTCGATCTTGCCCTCGATGTCGGTCTTGGTGGCGGCGTCCAGCTTGTCGCCAAGGTCGGCGATGGACTTTTCGGTGCCGTAGATCAGCCCGTCGGCCTGGTTGCGGGCCTCGATCAGTTCCTGCTTCTTCTTGTCCTCGTCGGCGTGCGACTCCGCTTCCTTGATCAGGCGCTGGATTTCGCTTTCCGACAGGCCGGAAGAGGCGGTGATGCGGATGGACTGTTCCTTGCCGGTGCCGAGATCCTTGGCCGACACGTTGACGATGCCGTTGGCGTCGATGTCGAAGGTGACCTCTACCTGCGGGGTGCCGCGCATGGCCGGGGGAATGCCGGTCAGTTCAAATCGGCCCAGGGTCATGTTGTCACCGGCCATGGGGCGTTCGCCCTGCAGCACGTGAATGGACACCGAGGGCTGGTTGTCCGCCGCCGTGGTGAAGGTCTGGCTCTTGCGGGTGGGGATGGTGGTGTTGCGGTCGATGAGCCGGGTGAACACGCCGCCCAGGGTCTCGATGCCCAGCGAAAGCGGGGTCACGTCCAGCAGCAGCACATCCTTCACGTCGCCCGCAAGGATGCCGCCCTGGATGGCGGCGCCCATGGCCACCACTTCGTCGGGGTTCACCGAGCGGTTGGGTTCCTTGCCGAAGAACTCGCCCACCTTCTTCTGCACCAGGGGCATGCGGGTCATGCCGCCCACCAGCACCACCTCGTCGATCTGCGCGGCGGAAAGACCGGCGTCGGCCAGGGCCTTGCGACACGGCTCGATGGTGCGGTCCACCAGGTCTTCCACCAGCTTTTCGAGCTTGGCGCGCGAAAGCTTCATCATCAGGTGCTTGGGACCGTTCTGGTCGGCGGTGATGAAGGGCAGGTTGATTTCCGTTTCCATGGAGGTGGAAAGGTCCTTCTTGGCCTTTTCCGCCGCTTCCTTCAGGCGTTGCAACGCCATGCGGTCCTTGGAGAGGTCGACGCCGTTCTCGCGGCGGAACTCTTCCACAAGGTAGTTGATGATCCGCTGGTCGAAGTCTTCGCCGCCCAGGAAGGTGTCGCCGTTGGTGGCGCGCACTTCCACGACGTTGTCGCCCACTTCAAGGATGGAAATGTCGAACGTGCCGCCGCCAAGGTCGAACACCGCGATCTTCTCGTTGGCCTTCTTGTCGAAGCCGTAGGCCAGCGAGGCGGCGGTGGGTTCGTTGATGATGCGCTTGACTTCGAGGCCAGCGATGCGACCCGCGTCCTTGGTGGCCTGGCGCTGGGCGTCGTTGAAGTAGGCGGGCACGGTGATGACCGCATCGGTCACGGTTTCGCCCAGGTACGCTTCCGCGTCGGCCTTCAGCTTGCCGAGGATCATGGCCGAAACTTCGGCGGCGGAGTACTGGCGGCCCTGCACTTCAACGGCGGCATCGCCATTGGCGCCCGCCACGATGCGGTAGGGGCTGTGGGTCTTCCAGTTGTTCACTTCGGGGGCGTCGCCCTTGCGGCCCATCAGGCGCTTTACGGCGAACACCGTCCGCTCGGGGTTGGTGACGGCCTGGCGCTTGGCGATGTCGCCGACAAGGCGCTCCTTGTCGGTGAAGGCCACGATGGAGGGCGTGGTGCGCCCGCCTTCGGGGTTGGTGATGCACTTGGGATCCTTGCCCTCCATCACGTAGACGCAGGAGTTGGTGGTCCCGAGGTCGATGCCGATGATCTTGCCCATTGTCTTCCTCCTCAAAGGGTACGCGAGCATGTCGCGAAGTGATCTTGCGCTGGCCGCCGTCCCGGTGCGAGCCGTTCCGGCGTTGGCTGGTGTGAATAGTAAGGCGGGGTTGCCGGTCGTAAAGAGGGGGAAGCCATTTTTTCGTGCAAGGATGTGCACCGAGGGGAAAAAATGCGGGATTGCGGGGCGGAAAAAGCGCACGAACCGCGCAGGCGAAAGGCACGGGTCCGCGCACGTCGTCGGGAGGCGGGAGGCGAGAGGACAGGCCATGCCGCAACCGCTACGGTCGGCGCCAGGAAGCGTCGCACGACAGGAAGCGTCCGCCAGAGCAGGGGCACAGGCGCTCCACATGGACTACTGGTCTTCTGGCTACCCCTTCTCGTAACGTTTCAAGCGCTTGAGATCGCCTTCCGTCTTGCGCCGGAGATCGAACATGGCCCTGTAAATGGCCAGCGTGGACATGATTTCAGCGCGACATCTTTTTTCGATGCGGGCGTGCTGCCCGCACTCGTACCATTGCCAGACCTGCTTTCCTGATTCGGGGGACTTCTGCTTCAGATACTTCGCGTACAGTTCCCGCTTGGTCTTCGGATAGGCGAAGTAGGGCCAACCGCCGGTGAATTGGCAGTACGAGATGGCGGAAAGATCCAACTGCCTGCTGCCGTAAAACACATCGTGCAGCCTATGGGGGGTATCGATGCCGAATTGTGCACAGCGGGCAAACAGCGCCGGAATATCGCTATGAGAAATACCAATGCCCCCCAACATGAGGGACCCATGGTCTTCCTTGTCCAGAATGCTCAGCCACTCGCGGCACAACAGGCGATACATCTGGCGCAGGGCTTCCTTTTCTGCGCCGTGCTGCCACTCCCAGATGCCGTGCACCCCTTCCACATGGTTGCGCATTGGAAGATAGGTAAGGAAGGTTCCGCCCAGTATCTTGTGGTCCGGCAATACCGGTGAATACCGCATGCCGCTGGGCGAACTGCGTCCCCTGTCCTGTTCCGGCACATAGAATTCCAGGTCAAGAAATACGATCTTCGTCCTTTCAGGATGAAAACGCAGCACGCAACCTCCGAGGAAGAAACAATATGCGCTTGTTCATGGCGCATGTACCATGCCAACGCGCAGCCTGAACAGCAGATTGGCCGGCCACGCCCAGCCGCTGCCGATACGATACCTGTGGAGCGGCAACCAGAATGCAGCCCCGTGTGCATCTTGTCCATGAGAGGCGCCCGCTGTCATACCGCGACGCGCAGTACCGATTGCGCGCACCAGCGGCACGCGACACGAGTTCTCAACCACGACGGGCGCCCGTCACAACCTCAGCCGCGCAAACACCGACGGCCCCGACACAAAGCCGGGGCCGAAGGGGGATCCTTGCCATCGCTGCCGAGGATGGAGGAAAGAAGATGGGAGATGTCAGGTCAATGCATGGACAACCCAGGAAAACTTGTCAGGCGGGCTGATTGGCGTGCCGCACGCAGGCGGAACACTTTCTACGCCAGGCCCATCTCGTGCCGCAGCCATTCCTTGATTTCGGGGGTGGGCTCGTAGATGCCGCGCAGGTCTCCGAACTCGGCCAGAAAGAGATTGGCCAGCCGTTCGGGCAACGGCGCGCTGTAAATGTCTTCCGCCGCCTCGGAGTTGCGGCGCACCAAGCGCACCACCGGACGCGGCCCCCAGGTGTCCACCACGAAGTAGGTGGAATAGTCGTCCTTGGAACGCACCGGGGGATATTCCGCATGCCAGTTGTTGTTGCCCCACTCCAGGTACATGGTAACGGCGTGCTCGGGGCTGAGATTCCAGTCGATATCCATGTGGCCGAGCGTCTTCAGGTCTTGCATGGGTCACTCCTGCCGTAAGGTTGCGCGTGCCAGGCGGCCTGCATGCCGCCCGTTGCAAGAAACATCACGTGATCCGCTTCCCCGCTGCTGCGGGCTTCCGGTCACCTGAGCGGGCCGGGCTGCCACTCCCGGCCCGCAGGTGAACCGTCGCCAATGTGAAGGAGAGAGGATGGCTGAGGAAGCATCACTCGACTACACAGTAACAATTACCATTAGCGTGTCAACGCTTTTTGCTGAAAAAACTGATGCGCGATGCTGCAAACCGGACGCACGCCGCCCTCGCAAGCGCCCACATGCCGGACACGGTCAACGGCAACGCCCGCGGGACCGGTTTTCGCCAACTTGACGGTTGGTGCCCGGTGTGGCTTTATGGTGTCAGTGGAAAACTTCGGGGCACTCCCCCGCATTTTCCCCGCAACGGACATGGTTCCGCCCGTTGCCGCCCGCCCTGCTGCCAACCGGAGCGCGGGCCTGGCGGCGGGCCCTTCTCGCAACACCGCGACCTGGGAGGATACATGAAACCGGAAGAATTCGCTCACAAATTCATGCAAGCCGCCACCGCCATGGGCTGCACCCTCAGCCCTTCGGGCAACGTTGTCTGCCCCGGCGGCAAGAACATCTCGGCCGGAAAGGCCGCCGCCGTGTACAAGCGCCACGGCGACGCCGCCGCCAAGGTGCCTTCGGCGGAATTCCGCAACGAGCCGCACAGCCTGAAGCTGTTCCGCTCCATTGCCGCCAGGGCCCTGGGGTAGACCCGCCAACAAAAATCGCCCGTTGCGTTACGGCATGTCGCTGTATGCAACGCCGCGTGGCGACACGCAACGGCAGCAACGGCGCTTCAAAGGGCGTCGCATTCAGCCTGCATGCCGGGCCGGCCTTCCGGCCCGGCTTTCATTTGAAAGGCGTGCGACACCATGCCGTTCAAATGCCGGAGGCCGCGCGGCAAAGGGGCGGCGGCAACAGGACGGCGACAATAGGAGTGACTGCAGCGGCGGCGTCATCCACCGTGCGGGTTCCCGCATCAGCGACACCGCCCTTAGCCCCATGGCAGAATACCGCCCGCCACCCTGCGCTGCGGCAAAGCCCATCTGCAACGACAAACGCAAACGGCCCGGAGGTTTCCCTCCGGGCCGTCGCATGTCGTCTTTGACCGGTTTGACCGGGCGTGCGGTGCGCTAGGCCGCGCCGCGTACCCTCATGCGCGCCAAGGCGCGTTGCAGGGCGGCCTGGGCCCGTGCGCTGTCGAGCTTTTCCTTGGCCTGGGCCAGGCGTTGCTCGGCACGTTCCTTGGCCTTGCGGGCGCGTTCGAGATCGATGTCCTCTGCGCGTTCCGCCGATTCGGCCAGCACGGTCACCTTGTTGTCCGAAACCTCGGCAAATCCGCCGGACACGAAGATCCAGTGCGTCTTGCCGCCAGCCTTGTAGTACAGGCTGCCGATGTTCAGCGCGGAAAGGAAGGGAATGTGGTTCGGCAGGATGCCGAATTCGCCCTCGTAGCCGGGGGCGCCCACATAGTCGACCTTCTCGCTGAGCACGAGCCTGTCAGGCGTGACGATTTCGAGATGGAGCGACTTTTCCATGGGTCACTCCTTATTGCTGCTCCTGGCGCTTCTTGTACTTTTCAAGGGCCGTCTCGATGCCGCCCACCATGTAGAAGTCGCCTTCCGCAAGGTGGTCGAAGTCACCGTTCAGGATGCCCCGGAACGCCTTGATGGTGTCTTCCAGCTTCACGTACACGCCGGGCGTGCCGGTGAAGGTTTCGGCCACGTGGAACGGCTGCGACAGGAAGCGCTGGATGCGGCGCGCGCGGGCGACGGTCAGCTTGTCTTCGTCGGACAGTTCGTCCATGCCGAGAATGGCGATGATGTCCTGCAGATCCTTGTACTTCTGCAGAACCTGCTGCACCGCGCGGGCCACCGAGTAGTGCTCGGCGCCGACCACGTTGGGGTCGAGGATGCGCGACGTGGAGTCGAGCGGGTCCACCGCGGGGTAGATGCCGAGTTCCGCGATCTGACGCGAAAGCACCAGCGTACCGTCAAGGTGCGAGAAGGTGGTGGCAGGCGCGGGGTCGGTAAGGTCGTCCGCGGGCACGTACACGGCCTGGACCGAGGTGATCGAGCCCTTGACCGTGGAGGTGATGCGTTCCTGCAGGCCACCAAGGTCGGTGCCCAGGGTGGGCTGGTAACCCACCGCCGAGGGCATGCGGCCGAGGAGCGCCGACACTTCCGAACCCGCCTGGGTGAAGCGGAAGATGTTGTCGACGAACAGCAGCACGTCCTGGTTCTCGATGTCACGGAAGTATTCCGCACAGGCGAGGGCGGTCAGGGCCACGCGGGCACGGGCTCCTGGCGGTTCGTTCATCTGGCCGTAGATGAGCGCGGCCTTCTCCAGAACGCCGGCGTCCTTCATTTCGTGGTACAAGTCGTTCCCTTCACGGGTACGCTCGCCAACACCCGCGAACACGGAGATGCCGCCGTGCTGCTTCGCGATGTTGTTGATCATTTCCATGAGGATAACGGTCTTGCCCACGCCCGCGCCGCCGAACAGGCCCATCTTGCCGCCCTTGGGGAACGGGATGAGCAGGTCAACGACCTTGATGCCGGTTTCGAGCAGTTCCACCTTGGTGTTCTGCTCGGTGAACTCAGGCGCCGGACGGTGAATGGGCAGGTATTTGTCGGTATCGATGGGGCCCATTTCGTCAACGGGACGACCCACCACGTTCATGATGCGACCAAGCGACGCCTTGCCGACAGGCACCATGATGGGCTTGCCGGTGTCCACCGCTTCCATGCCGCGCACGAGACCTTCGGTCGCGTCCATGGCGATGGTGCGGACGACGTTGTCGCCGAGGTGCTGGGCAACTTCGCAGACCAGCTGGGGCGCGTCGCTGTTGTTGGGGTTCTTGATGTCCAACGCGCTCAAGATGTTCGGCAGGTTGCCGCTCGGGAACTCGACGTCCACGACGGCGCCGATGACCTGAACGATCTTGCCAATGTTAGCACTCATGTGTGTACGCTCCCTTATTAGCCTTTCAGCGCCTCGGCGCCACCGACGATGTCCATGAGGTCGCGCGTGATCGAAGCCTGCCGCGTCTTGTTGAAGAGCAGCGTCAGGGAACCGATCATGTCGTCGCAGCTGCGCGTGGCGTTATCCATGGCGGCCATGCGCGCCGCGTGCTCGCTGGCGGAGGTGTCGAGCAGACCGCGATACAGCTGCACCTTGATGAAGCGGGGCAGCAGTTCGGCCAGCAGGCCCTCCACGGCGGGTTCGTAGATATACTCCTTGTTGGAGGCGGGGGCAGCCGGGGCGGCCTCCTCTTCCTTGGGAGCGATGGGCAGGATGGGCAGCGCGATGGGCAACTGCTTGGCCATGCTCACGAACTCGCCGTAGACCATGATCACTTCGTCCAGTTCACGCGTCAGGTAGGCATTGATGACATCCAGCCCGATCCGGTTGGCGAGCTGGAAGTCGAAGCTGCCCATCTGGTCGGCAAGCGCCATGGCGACCTCGTGGTCGGTCTTGCGGGCCGCATCGCGGCCTTTCTTGCCCACGCAGTAGAACTTGACCTTCTTGCCTTCCGCGGCCTTCTTGGCGGCCAGCTTCAGGGCGGTGGTGATGAGGTTGGAGTTGAAGCTGCCGCACAGCCCGCGGTCCGAGGTGGCGAGGACGATCCCACACGTCTTGATTTCCTCGCGCACTTCCAGAAGCGGGTGGACGGAGCTGTCCGCCTTGCTCGCCAGGTCTCCCAGCATGTCATAGAACTTGGACGCGTAAGGGCGGAACCGTTCTATGCGCTGCTGGGCACCGCGCAGCTTCGCCGAGGCCACCATGTTCATGGCCTTGGTGATCTGCTTGGTCTTCTTGACCCCGGCGATCTTGACCTTGACGTCTTTCAAAGAAGGCATCGGTTACCTCCCGCCTAGGCTTGGAAGCCCTTTTTGAACTCGGCAACAGCTGCCTTCAGGCGGTCTTCGATGTCCGCGTCGAGAGCCTTCTTGGTCTTGATGTCGTTCAGGATGTCGGCCTTCGAGTTCTTGAGGAAGTCGAGCATTTCGGCTTCGAACTTGCGAATGGCCAGCACGGGCACATCGTCCATCAGGCCGCGGGTGGCGGCGTACATGGAGGCGACCTGCTGTTCGACGGGCATGGGCTGGTACTGGGGCTGCTTCAGCAGTTCCACCAGGCGCGCGCCGCGGTCAAGCTTCTGCTTGGTGGCCTTGTCAAGGTCGGAACCGAACTGCGCGAAGGCAGCCAGTTCGCGGTACTGGGCAAGGTCCAGACGCATGGTGCCGGCAACCTGCTTCATCGCCTTGATCTGCGCGGCGCCGCCCACTCGGGACACCGACAGACCGACGTTGATGGCGGGGCGGATGCCCGCGTTGAACAGGTTGGGTTCCAGGTACACCTGACCATCGGTGATGGAAATAACGTTGGTCGGGATGTACGCGGACACGTCGCCGGCCTGGGTTTCGATGATCGGCAGGGCGGTCAGCGAACCGGCGCCCAGCGAATCGTTGACCTTGGCCGCGCGTTCCAGCAGGCGCGAGTGCAGGTAGAACACGTCGCCGGGGTAGGCTTCACGCCCCGGAGGACGGCGGAGCAGCAGCGACATCTGGCGGTAGGCCACGGCCTGCTTGGACAGGTCATCGTAGATGATCAGGGCGTGGTCGCCCTTGTCGCGGTAGAACTCGGCCATGGTGCAGCCGGAATACGCCGAGATGAACTGCAGCGGCGCGGGTTCCGACGCGGTGGCGGAGATGATGGTGGTGTATTCCATGGCACCGTGCTTGCGCAGGGTGTCGGCCACCAGGGCAACCGTTGCCTTCTTCTGGCCGATGGCCACGTAGAAGCAGCGGATGCCGGTATCGCGCTGGGCCAGGATGGCGTCGATGCACACGGCGGTCTTGCCGGTCTGGCGGTCGCCGATGATCAGTTCGCGCTGGCCACGACCGATGGGCGTCATGGCGTCGATGGCCTTGATGCCGGTAGGCATGGGCTGGTGCACCGACTTACGGGCGATGATGCCGGGGGCCTTCAGTTCCACGGGGCGGAACTCCTTGGCTTCCAGCGGGCCCAGGCCGTCGATGGGCTGGCCGAGGGGGTTGAGCACGCGGCCCATGACCTCGTCACCCACGGGAACCGAGAAGATCTTGCCGGTACGCTTGACCGGGTCGCCTTCCTTGATGCCGGTGTCTTCACCCAGAAGAGCAACACCCACGTTGTCCTCTTCAAGGTTCAGCACCATGCCCATGAGACCGCCGGGGAACTCGAGCAGTTCCATGGCCATGGCGTTACGGACGCCGTAGACGCGCGCAATACCGTCACCGACCGAAAGGACGGTGCCGGTTTCGCTCATCTCGACCCGCTGCTCATAGCTTTGGATCTGCTCTTCGATGATCTTGCTGATTTCTTCGGCTTTGATCTGCATAGCCCTACTCACCCCTCTTGATGTTGTCTTTGAGGATACCTAACTGCGCGCGCAGACTGGCATCCAGCACCCGGTCGCCGACCTTCAGCACGACGCCGCCAAGGATGTCCTTGTTCACGCTGAAGGTGAGTTCCAGCTTGCGTCCGGCCTGCTGTTCAAGAGCCGCCTTGACCTGTGCGCGCTTTGCTTCCGCAAGTTCAACGGCCGTCATCAGCTCGCCGCGGATGACGCCCTTTTCGGCGTCGAGGAGAACGCCGTAGAAGGCCTGTATGTCGGAAAGGCAGTCCAGGCGCCCCTTGTCCGTCAGCAGCAGACAGAAATTGCGGACGGTGGCGCTGACGCCGTACTTCTCGACCAGTTTGAGGATGACGTTCCGCTTCTCATCGACGGTGATGATGGGATTGCGGAAGATGCGGCCAAGTTCGGGCGCCGCGTCGAGAGCCCCGGCAAGCGCGGCAAGATCGCTGCCGAGCTTATCGAGCTCACCGACGCCCGATTTCGCGCCCAGCGCAAAAAGCGCACGGGCGTATCTGCGAGCTACGATGTTGCCGGTCAATTGAGCACCACCTTCGTTAAGTATTTGTCGATGAGCTTCTCGTGCTCCTCACCAGTGAGCTTTTCCTGAAGCATCTTTTCGGCGGCGGCAATGATCTGGTCGGCCATCTCGGCGCGCATGGTCTCCATGGCCTGCTTGATCTCGTTTTCGGCCGTGCGCGCGGCCTGCTCGGTGATCTGGGAGGCGGTCTTTTCCGCCTTCTCGATGATGGCGGCCTGCATGGCTTCGCCCTGGGCGCGGTATTCGGCGAGAATGGACTGCCGCTCCTGCTCAAGGTTGGCGATGCGGCGCTCGACATCGGCCAGGTTCTTGGCGGCCTCGGCCTTGCGGCTTTCAAGGTCGTTCAGTTCCTGCTCGATGCCCTTCCTGCGACCGGAGAAGAAGCCCACAATCTTCTTGCCCGCGGCCCAGTAGATGATGCCGATGAAGATGACGAAGTTGGCGACACGGAAGGCAAAGTTGCCCCAGTCGGCCTGGTGCTCGCCCCCGCCATCGGAGGCCAGCGCCACGCCGGCGGTGACAAACACCAGTCCGAGCGCCGCTGCACTGTGTTTCAGCCCTTTCAACGCCGATCCCTCCTTGCTGTTGCGCACTGACGTGGAGTCTTAGCCCAGCACCTTGGCGGTAGCCTTGGCGGCCAGCGCGTCGACCTGCCCCTTCAGGGCGTCCATGGCGGTCTTCACCTGCGCGGCCACCTCCTGACGGGACTTTTCGAGGTAATCCTGGGCCTGCCTGCCGGCGTCGGCCAGGATCACCTGCTCCCGGGCCACACCCTCGGCGCGGGCCTTGTCGCGCTCGGCCGTGGCTTCGGCGCGGGCCTTGACAAGGGTGGCCTCGTAATTCTTCAGCTTGGTGTCGGCCTGTCCGGCGAACTGCTCCGATTCGCCGAGAAGACCGGACATCTTGTCACGCCGCTGTCTGATGATATCCCGCACCGGCCGGATGAGGATGGCATTCAGGACAACCAGCGTCACAAGGAAGTTCACCAACTGGAAGAAGAAGGTGATGTTCAGATCGATCATGCCTGCTCCCTTGGTGAGGTTGTGAATTTAAGCTCAAAGTCGGGTAGGATTTAGCTGATTACCACGGGGGTGTCAAAGTCTTTTTTCCTTTCCAAACAGTCTCCTGCAAGCCAACCCGCCGTCATTCCGATACAAATGAAAAAGCCGCCCGAAGGCGGCCGGAAAAGGCATGTGAACGAAGGGGGTTTATTCCGTCTTTTCCGAAGGCTGCATGGTGATGCGTCCCTCGATGACGGCGCCCTCCTCCATGACCAGCACGGGGGTGGAAAGATTGCCGTTCAGGTTGCCGGTGCGATGCAGGATCACCTTGCGCTGGGCCACCACCTCTCCGGTGACGCGGCCCGACAGGATCAGCTGCCCCACGCGCACCTGCCCCTCCACGTTGGCGTCCTTGCCCACGATGAGCGTGCCCTCGGAATGCACCTCGCCCACGAAATTGCCGTCAATGCGCACCGCGCCCTGAAAACTCAGCTGCCCCTGGTATACGGTGCCCGCGCCGAGGAAGGCGTTTATCTCGTCCCTTGCCATGTGTGTCGCCTCCTTTGTGAGCGAAAGTGCAACGCTGTCGCGCTTCGTAGTTTCAGCAATCACGAGGTCTTGAACATGAACCGCCGCATGGAGACATTGAGCACGAGCCCAATCAGGCAGAAATTGACCAGGGTTGCGCTGCCGCCGTAGCTGATGAACGGCAGGGGCACCCCCACCACCGGCATCAGCCCCATGACCATGCCCATGTTGATCAGTATCTGCCAGAAGAAATAGAAGAACACCCCCACCGTCAGGTAGCTGCCGAAGCGGTCCTTGGCATCGCGGGCGGTGTTGAAGATGCTGAGCAGGAACAGGCAGAACAGCACCACCAGCAGCACGCAGCCGATGAAGCCCCACTCCTCGCCGAACACGGCCAGCGCGAAGTCGGTGTGCTTTTCCGGCAGAAAGCGCAGCTGGCTTTGCGTGCCCCCCAGAAAGCCCTTGCCCCACAGCTGGCCCGAGCCGATGGCGATCTGCGACTGGATGATGTGGTACCCGGCGCCCAGCGGATCGTTGCCGGGGTCGAGAAAGGTCATGATGCGCTGCTTCTGGTAGTCGTGCAGGCGAAACCACGCCAGCGGCAGCATGGAGGGTACCACCACCAGGCAGGTCTTCAGCACGCCCGGCTGCACCCCGTGGAACAGGGTTATGCCCCCCAGCAGCATGAGCAGCAGCAGCGTGGTGCCAAGGTCCGGCTGCACGACGATGAACCCGGCGGGCAGGCCGCCCAGCGCCAGCACCTCGAACAGCCCCTTCCAGCCCAGCGGCTCGCGGCTGCGCGACAGAAAGCGCGCCCCCATGATCAGGATGGCGATCTTGGCCACCTCGCTGGGTTGCAGGTTCATGAACCCCAGCGGCAGCCAGCGCCGTGCGCCGTACACCACCTTGCCGAACACGGGGATGGCGGCCAGCAGGATCATGGTGATGATGAACAGCGGCAGGGCCAGGCTTTTCATGTGCCGGTAATCGAACAGCATGAAGAAGACCATGCCGCCAAGCCCCATCAGCCCCCACAGCAACTGTTTCTGGTAGAACGTGGAGACCACGATGCCGTCTTCCATGCGCACGCCGCTGGCCGAGTACAGATTGGCCACCCCGAACAGGAACAGCAGTCCGGTGAAGCCCACCAGGCCCCAGTTCATGTGGGTGATCAAGCGTCGGTCGATGGGGCTCATTGTCCGTCCTCCGGGGCCACGTTCTGGAAGCGCCGCAGCGGCGGCACCACGCCGTCGTCGCTGCCCCGCCCGTCCGGCGTGGCGGCGTCGGGATCGAAGGTGTCGGGGTCGTAGCGGTGCTGGCCCTCGCGCGCGTCCTCGACTTCGGGGGCCTCGACC
>NZ_VSMK01000442.1 GCF_011682075.1 Nitratidesulfovibrio liaohensis | reverse complement strand
AAGCACGATGGCGGCGCGGTGGGCGTCGGTGAGCACGAAGCGGCGAGAGGAATCGGAGGTCGGAGGCAGGTTGTGATCAGGCATGTCGGCACGCTGGTCCGACCGCGCGTCAGGCGGCGTACGCCGCCGGCTCCGTCCCCGGGCGGGGCCGGAGAGGAAAACCGGCTCGCGGCGCGCTACTGGCGCGGGCGGCCGAACCCGGGAATGTGGAAGCGCTCCTCCACCTTGTGGAGCAGCCACGAAGCCACGGTGACAAGGAACAGGTAGTACGCGCCCACCACCAGGAACACCTCTGTGAACCGGAAGGTGCGGGACGCGAGCACCTTGGCCTCGCCCGTGAGCTCGATGCACGTGATCACGTAGGCGAGGGACGAGTACTTGATGAGATAGACAATCTCGTTGCCGCAGCCCGGCAGCGCACGCCGCACGGCCTGGGGCACCACGATGGAAATGAGCGTCTGCATGGTGCTGAAGCCCAGCGCCTGGGCTGCGCTGAGCTGGCCCTGGCGGATGGAGAGCAGCGCACCGCGCACGTATTCCGAGTTGTAGGCCGCGCTGCACAGAATGAAGCCCAGCACGGAGGCGGCGTACGGTTCGAGGTAGATGCCGATGTTGGGCAGGCCGAAATAGAGGATGAACAACTGCACCAGCAGCGGCACTCCCCGGAAAAGGGCGGTGTAGGCGTTGGCAACGCGCTGCATCCACGGCTTGCCGAACACCCGCACGATCCCGATGATCACCCCGAACAGCAGACCGAACACGGCGGAAGGCACGATGAGCTTCACGCTCATCCACAGCCCGGCGTTCAGCGAGGGGAACACCCGGTCGACGAGGAAATCGACGTCGAACACTAGCTGCACTCCTCGCACAGATCGGTCAGGCGGCTGCAGAAGTCGGCGGTGCGGGTGCCGGAACCGGGGGCCAGCAGTTCCGCCGGGGACCCGCGCTCGATGATGCTGCCCCGCTCCATGAACAGGATTTCGTGGGCCAGGGCGCGAGTGAAGTCCATCTGATGCGAGGCCATGACCATGGTCATGCCGCCGCGCGCAAGGTCACGAATGACCGCCAGCACTTCGCCCACCAGTTCGGGGTCGAGGGCAGAGGTAGGTTCGTCCAGCAGCATGACCTTGGGGTCCATGGCCAGGGCGCGGGCAATGGCCACGCGCTGCTTCTGGCCGCCGGAAAGCTGGGCCGGGTACAGGGTGGCGCGGTTGGCCAGGCCCACCCGTTCCAGTTCGGCCATGGCCCGTTCCGCGGCGGCCTTGCGGCTCATGCCGCGCACCTTGCGCAGGGCGATGGACACGTTGCTCAGCGCGTCCAGGTGGTCGAACAGATTGAAATCCTGAAAGATCATCCCCACCTGCTGGCGAAAGGCGTACAGTTCGGACTTGCGCGAGGCGTCCACCACCCGCCCTTCCAGGCGAATGTGCCCCTCGTCCGGCGGGATCAGGTAGTTGATACACTGCAAGAGCGTGCTCTTGCCCGCGCCGGAAGGCCCGATGAGCACCTTCAGTTCGCCCTTGTCCACATCCATGGAAATGTCGGACAGGATGCGCTTGCCGCCAAGGGTCTTGCCGATGTTCTCGAGGCGCAGGATGGGAGTGCCGGACGTGGTAACGCTTTCGGGCGTGGCCATGAGGATATCCTTATAGCGGTCCGTGGCTGGCATAGCCCGGAATGTGCAACTTGTGTTCGAGACGGCGCAGCACCTTGAGCCCGATCAGGGTGATGACGAAGTAGAGCGCCCCCGCCGTCATGTACAGCGGCAGGTGCTCGTAGGTGCGCGAGGCCACGAAGTGGGTGCGGGCCATGATCTCGGGCGTGCCGAGCACGAAGGCCAGCGCGGAATCCTTGAGCAGGATGGAATATTCGTTGGACCAGCCGGGTATGGACAGGCGCAGGGCCTGCGGCAGGACGATGGAACGGATGGCGGTGCCGTCGCTCATGCCCAGGGCGCGCGCGGCGCGCAGTTGCCCCTGCGGCAACCCCTGAATGGCCCCGCGAAATATCTGGGATTGGTACGCCGCGCTGGTCATGCCCAGCACCAGGCACGAGGCGGTGAAGGCGGAAAGGTTCAGCCCGATGAGCTGGAACAGACCGAAATAGAACAACAGCAGCAGCACCAGAATGGGCATGCCCCGGAAGAACCAGACGTAGAACCCCACGGCAAGCCGCACGGGCAGCGCCCCGTACACCTGGGCCACGGACATGGGCACGCCAAGCACAAGCCCCAGCGCCATGGCCCCGAACACGGTGGCTACGGTGACGAGGGTGCCTTCCAGAATGTACGGCAGGGCCTCTATGATGGTGGTAACGCTTTCAAGCATGGACGCGGGCCGGGCGGCCCCCCCTTTTTTTACTGTGGCGCGCCGGGGCGCAACGGGTTGCATACCCAAAAAAGGTCCGGAAGGCGACAGGATATTTCCCGCGCCTCCCGGACGGACATGCCTGGCTGACCGTGACCGCCGATCATGGCCGACCGCACGGTCACCACCGGGGCCGGGTGCGGCTGCACCCGACCGCCGTCGGCCCGATTACTTCTTGGCCAGGTGCTTCTGCTTCAGCTGTTCCCAGTAGGGGTCGGCCATGAGAAGCTTGTAGCCGTCGTTGATCATCTTCAGCAGTTCGGCGTCTTCCTTGCGGGTAGCCACGCCGAAGTCTTCGGGATCGCCGTACACGCCCACGACCTGGATGGCCTTGCCCTTGGAGGCGGCGTCGTCGGCGGGCAGGTTGTCCATGGTTGCGGCGTCGATGCGGCCGTTCAGCACGTCTTCGATGGCCAGCGGGGCGGAATCGTAGAAGCGCAGGTCATAGCCGTAGCCCTTGGCTTCCTTGTCCTTCTGCAAGGCTTCGGCCTCGGAGGTGCCGCGCTGCACGCCCAGCTTCACCTTGCCCTTCAGTATCTGGTCGGCGTTGAGGGTGGAACCCTTCTTGGCGATGAAGACCTGCTTCACGTTCCAGTAGGGGTTGGAAAAATTGACCTTCTCGCGGCGTTCTTCGGTGATGGACATGCCGGAGCAGACCATGTCGATCTTCTTGGCCAGCAGGTTGGGGATGATGCCGTCCCAGTCCATGGGCTGGTGGGTGACCTTGAAGCCCATCTTCTTGGCGATCCAGTCCATGGAATCCACGTCGAAGCCAGCGGGCTTGCCGCTTTTGTCCACGTAGGCGAAGGGGGGATAGTTGGCGTCGATGCCGTTGATGTAGGCCTTCTCGGCAAAGGCCACGCCGCCAAGCGCAAGGACCAGGGCCAGGGCCGCCACAAGGGTGGTCATTCTGAACATGCTTGTGCTTCCTCTCGTTCGTTGAACCGTTGCTTCACCACGCCCGCGCGCGGGGCCCGTCCCCGACACGCATACCCGGCCACGCATACCCGGCCATGCATACCGCCATGCGAACATGCCGGAAAAGCTAAATTTCTTCATTTCGCTACCAGAAACGGCATGCCCGCGCAAGCGCCGCTGGCGTGATTTTGACAATTGCGTCGCCACTTGCCTTGCAGCGAGGGGCAAAGTCTGCCAAACTTGCGCCCAGCGCCCAGCCGCACCCGAACCTCGCCGTCCGGCGCTGGCGGCGCCATCACCCCAAACGAGGTCGGACATGAAGAAATCCCTGGGTGCGCGCACCCTTGCCTATCCCACTCCGCTCTTTCTCGTGGGCACCTACGACCGCGACTCCCGCCCCAACATCATGGCGGCGGCGTGGGCGGGCATCTGCTGCTCGCAGCCGCCGAGCATCGCCGTTTCGCTGCGCAAGGCCACCTATACCTACCGGTCCATCACCGAACGCGGGGCCTTCACCATCTCCATCCCCTCGCGCGCCTACGTGCGCCATGCGGATTACGCGGGCATCTATTCCGGCGAGAACGAAGACAAGTTCGCCTCGCTGGGGCTTACCCCGGTGCCGGGCGAACATGTGGACGCGCCCTACGTGGGCGAATTCCCCATGGCCATCGAACTGAAGCTGATCCACCAGATAGAGATCGGCCTGCATACCCAGTTCATCGGCGAGATCATGGACGTGAAGGTGGACGAATCCTGCCTGCGCGATGACGGCCTGCCCGACATCAACAAGGTCGACCCGGTGATCTTCGCCCCGGTTTCGCGCGAATACTACGCGGTGGGAGAATTCCTGGCCAAGGCGTTCTCCGCGGGCAAGGGACTGCGTTCCTGAGCATCAGGCAAAGAAAAGCTGCGCGGTGCCGCACCGGTTGCGGCACCGCGCAGCTTTCCTTTATAGAAACATTTCGGTGCAGAACTTCAGTGCGCCGTACGAACCACGGAACGACATCCAGAACAAACCGGCCCTCCCCGGATGCCCATGACACTCTGCTCGATTCAGGCCGCCCCCTGGCGCACGACGCTGCTGCTGGCACTGACGGACACCGCCGTCATCATTTGTGTCACGCTGGCGGCAACCCTGCTGCGCGACTTGGCGGGCAGCGGCATCCAGTGGGAATTCTATCCCCGCCTGCTGCCCTTCCTGCTGTTGTTGCCGCTGTTCAACGCCGTGTTCGGGTTGTATGCGGCCATCACGCTGCCCCCACCCCAGGAACTGAAAAAGCTCACCCTTGGCGCCACCATGGCCTTTTTGTGCGCTGGTTCGTTCATCTTCTTCGCCAAGGGGGGTGAACGCTATTCGCGTGTGGCCTTCCTGCTGGCGTGGTTGGGATGCACTGTGGCCCTGCCACTGTGCCGCCACTGGCTGCGCACCCGTCTTGCCCGGCACGCCTGGTGGGGAGTTCCCGCCGCGATCCTGGGCGGCGGGGCAGCTGCCCAGGAAGTGGCGCGCACCCTGCATCAGCGCCCCCTGCTGGGTCTGCGCCCCGTGGCGTGCGTCCCGCCGGATGGCAGGCCGGCCCCTTCCGGCGAGGAGTGTGACCTGGCCTGCTGCGCCAACGATGAGGAAGCCGTACGGCGGTTTCCCCGTGCCTACGCCCTGCTGCTGCTCGACAGCTTCGCCGACGGCGAGGCTCGCCACCGCATCGAGGAAGCCACGGCGCGGTTCCGCAACGTGCTGATCATGCCCCCCTTCTCCACGGGCGGTGCTCGCCTGTGGGTCAGCGCCATGGACATCGGCGGCCTGCTGGGCCTGCTGGTGCGCCAGAACCTGCTGGACGTCAACCGGGTGCGCCTGAAGCGGGCCATAGACCTGCTGCTCACGCTGGGCACCGCCGTGCTGGTTCTGCCGCTGATCCTGGCCATTGCCGTATGGATTCGCATGGACAGTCCCGGCGCCCCCCTCTTCACCCAGCGGCGTATCGGGCAGGATGGCCGCGAGATGCACATCCTGAAGTTCCGCACCATGGTCCAGGACGCCGAATGCGTGCTGCGCGACTGTCTGGCTGCAAATCCCGGATTGCACGCCGAATGGGAGCGCGACCAGAAGCTGAAGTGCGACCCCCGGGTAACCCGGGCCGGGGCCTTTCTGCGCAAGACCAGCCTGGATGAGCTGCCCCAGTTGTGGAACGTGTTCAAGGGTGAAATGAGCCTTGTGGGCCCGCGCCCCATCGTGCAGGACGAAGTGGCCAAGTACGGCGAGGTGTTCAACCTGTACACCCGCGTCAAGCCGGGCATCACCGGGCTGTGGCAGGTTTCTGGCCGTAACGACGTAAGCTACCAGCAACGAGTGGAAATGGACCGCTACTACATCTGCAACTGGTCGGTGTGGTTCGACATCTGGATTCTGGCCAAGACCGTGCCCGTGGTGTTGCAGCGCAACGGAGCGTACTAGAGGCTGCTTCTGAATGGCTTTCCAGCCCGTTTTCGTCGGACCAAAGACAAACGCATGAAGGCCGGGAGAGTGCTCCCGGCCTTCATGCGTTGCGGGGGTTGTGCGCCCCGCGTGGCGGCACGCAACGCATCCCTCAACGTCTCAATGCCTAGGCCCTGCCCGGCCCCGCCACATCCCGCAGGGCCTCTTCCACCACCGCGCCGAATTCCGTCCGGAACCGTTCCTCGCCAAAGTTCCGGGCATGCGCAGCGATGTGCAGCGGGTCGAACCGCTGTTCCTCGCGCTCGAAGCGATCCAGCGCGGCCACCAGCGCATCCACGTCCTGTGCGTCGAAGAACAGCCCCGTCTCGCCGTCCACCACCGTCTCCAGCGCCCCGCCTCGCCCGTAGGCGATGACCGGTCGCCCGGAAGCCATGGCCTCCACCGGCACCATGCCGAAATCCTCCTCGCCGGGGAACAGCAGCGCGCGGCTCTGGGCGTAGATGGCGCGCATGGCGTTGTCGTCCAGCCGCCCCACGAAGCGCACCGTGGGACCGGCCACGGCCTCCAGCGCGCGGCACATCTCGCCTTCGCCCGCCACAACCAGCGCACGGCCCGTGGCGGTACAGGCCCGCACGGCCAAATCCACCCGCTTGTAGCCCACAAGCTGGCCAAGGCACAGGTAGGGTGCCCCTTCCGCGGGCCGCGAAAGCTCGGCTGGCGCAAGGGCGCCCACTTCGACAGGAGGGGTTACGACGACCGCATCGCGCCGCCAGTGCTTGCGGATGCGCGCCGCCACCGTCCGCGAATTGGCCACGCAGCGGTCCACCCGCATGGCCGACACTGCGTCCCACATGCGCAGGTAATGGAACCACGGACGCATCATGCCCCGCGTGAACCAACCGGCCTCTTCCAGATAGTCATGATAGAAATCCCACAGGTAGCGCATGGGGCTGTGGCAATAGCAGACATGGGGGGTGTCCGCGCGGGTCAGCACCCCCTTGGCCGGGCCGGATTCGCTGGAAATGACCAGGTCGTACCCGCGCAGGTCCAACTGCTCCAGGGCCAGCGGCATGAGCGGCAGGTATTTCTTGTAATGGCGCACCGCGCCGGGCAGACGCCCGATGAACGTGGTGCGGATGTCGTGCGCCAGCAGTTCGCGCGAAAGGCGGGTGCGATCGGCCACATGGGTGAAGATGTCGGCCTGCGGGTACATGCGGCACAGCGCCTCGACCACCTTTTCGCCGCCGCGCATGCCTACGAGCCAGTAATGTACGATGGCTACCTTCATCCTGCCTCCGGCCACATGCCGTCATTGCCTGAATGTTCCATATCCATGGCCTTGTAGCGCGCCCGGCAGGTGGGCGTCCAGCGCGGGTTGACGCTCGTGCCTGCGCCGCACCCCACTCCCCCTCCGCACATGCGAAACGCCCCGCCGGTGCCCACCGGCGGGGCGTGGTCATGCATCCTCCCGACCATTCCGAGGGGATTATTTCTTCACCGTGGGCGCCACGCCGTGCTTGTCGGCCAGCAGGCGCACGGCGTGCTCGATGGCCCGGTCCACGTTCTCGAACACGTTCTCGCGGCCTATCATGTCCAGGGTGCCGAAGCGCTGCATCATGTTGCGGGCGGCGGGCCGCACGCCGGACAGCAGCAGCACGGTGCCCCGGCGGCGGCAGGTGCGGTAGAACGCCTCCAGCGCATTGGCCCCGGTGGAATCCACCGTGGTGGCCTTGCGCATGCGCAGGATGAACACCTCCGGCTGCTTCTGCAACGCCTGCGATACGCTCTGGAAGCGGTCCGCCACGCCGAAGAAGAACGGTCCGTCGATCTCGTACACCTGCACCCCGTCGGGCACGGTCAGTTCCGCCGTTTCACGCCCCTGGATCACCGGCTTGTCGTCGATGGCGCAGGAGCAGATGGCGGTCACCTCGCTCATGCGGCGCATGAACAGCAGCGAGGCCAGCATCACCCCCACGTACACCGCCACGGTCAGGTCGATGACCACGGTCAGCACGAAGGTCAGGCACATCACCGTTATGTCGGACTTGGGCGCGCGCAGCAGGCGCAGGAACTTGTGCAGTTCGCTCATGTCCCACGAAACCATGATCAGCACGGCGGCCAGGCTGGCCAGCGGAATGAACGAGGCCAGCGGCGCAAGGAACAGCACGAAGGCCACCAGCACAGCCGCGTGCACCATGCCCGCTACCGGGGTCTGCCCGCCTGAACGGATGTTGGTGACCGTGCGCGCGATGGCCCCGGTGGCCGGAATGCCCCCGAACAGCACCGAGGCGATGTTGGCCACGCCCTGCGCGGTCAGCTCGACGTTGGAGTTGTGCTTGTCGCCGGTCATGCCGTCGGCCACCACGCACGAGAGCAGCGATTCGATGCCCGCCAGCAGGGCGATGGTCATGGCGTCGGGCAACAGTTCACGCACCCGGGCAAAGGTGAACGTGGGCCAGACGAAGCTGGGCAGTTCACGCGGGATGCCGCCGAACCGGCTGCCGATGGTTTCCACCTGCAACCCCAGCGCCCACACGGCAAGGGAGGCCACGGCAACACCCACCACAGGCGCGGGAATGCGCGGAATGAACCGCCGCGTGGCCAGGATGCAGGCCAGGGCCAGCCCGGCAACGCACAACGTGGTCGTGTTGATGGTGCCCAGGTGCTCGGCATAGGCCATCCATTTGTCGAAGAATTCCGGCGGCACCGCATCCATCTGCAAGCCGAAGAAGTCCTTCATCTGCGACGAGAAGATCAGCACGGCGATGCCCGCCGTGAACCCGGTGGTGACCGGATAGGGAATGTACTTGATGAGCACGCCGATGCGGCACAGGCCGAAGATGAGCAGCATGGCCCCGGCCAGCAGGGTGGTGATGACCAGGCCGTCATACCCGTGCCGGTAGATGACGTTGTAGATGATGACCACGAAGGCGCCGGTGGGCCCGCCGATCTGGTAGCGGCTGCCGCCCAGCAGCGAAATGAGAAACCCGGCCACGATGGCGGTGAACAGCCCGCGTTCTGGCGTGGTGCCCGAGGCAATGGCGAAGGCCATGGCCAACGGCAGGGCCACCACGCCAACGGTAAGGCCCGCCAGCAGGTCGCGGATGAATTTCTGCGTCGAATACCCGGCGCGCAGTTCGGTGATGGTGCGCGGCAGAAAGGATGTCGCCTCGTCGCCCATGTTGTCTGTACCAGCCATTGCCGCTCCCTTGCTTGCGCGCGCCGGGGTGGTGCATGCGCCCCAGGCACCGGTGGCGCCGTCATTCACGAACCGGATGCGGCAGCCCACCGCGTCCGGCCCCGATCAAGAGTGCGCCACGCCCCGATTGACGCGCGTACTCACTCGCAAAAACTGCCTACGTTCCGCCGGACATGCCGCACTATGCCTTGTCCCGACGGGACCGCAGGTCAGCGGGGGTGCGCACCGCGAACTGCGGCGGCGCTGCTGTTTTCAGCAGTAAGTAAAACACGCACCCCAAAGCCCGGTCCATTACGCCCGGTACGCGGCATTGGCAAGCGGACAGTTATGGTTCACCATTTCAGCCTCTTATAATGTATTATACAAGACATCGCGCCCGCACGTTGCGCACCTTCGCCTCCTGGCGGCACGGGGAGGACTCCGGTGTCTGGCAACCGGCATCACACGAGCCGCCGAGGTTGCCGCCGGTCGGGACGCACATGGCGGAGATATCCGAAAACACGGATGCCCGAGTGCGCGAAAAGCCGAGGCGCACGCAATCTGGCAGGCGTGCGGCACGCCCCCCCCCCTACATGTCCACCACGCGGACCGGAAACAGAAGAACCGACCACAGGCCATCGGCCCATGCTCGGTTCCTTTGAAATTGCAAAAGGGATGCGTACGGGCGCGTCAGCCACACCGCCCGATGCACGACCGACACCCACCCGATGAAGGGCAGCCTTCCGAAAGGTGGGGGCGGGACAGGCGGCGCAGCCCTCGTGGCTACAGCGGCCGCACCGCCACGCAGATACCCACGTCCCACGGGCCTTCCGGAGGGCAGCCCAGCATGTCGTGGTACAGTTCGTAGCCGGGGCGGTCATCGCACTGCCAGCCGCTGGCGGGCAGCCACTGGGTGTACATGTCGTTCCAGGCCCGAAAGAATCCGTCGCAGGGAATCATGCTGCGGTATTCCGCGTACAGTCCGCCGGGCAGGGTCTGCACGCTGATGCCCGCCTCGGCCAGTTCCAGCGCGTCCACCTCCGGCCCGATGGCGATGCAGGCGTCATAGCGGCAGTTTTCCGGCGGGGTCACTTCCGGGTTGTCCCAGCTCACGCCAAATCCCGGCACGCCGGGCCGCATCAGGCCGCGCTGCCCGGCCCAGGCCATCAGGCGGCCCCACACCGGACCAATGGTTTCGCCGGCATAGGGGCCGATGTGCCGCAGGTAGGCCACGCGATAAGCGGGCTTTTCCGTAACTTCCACGTTCATGGCATCACTCCTTGCGCTGTCCGGGTCCAGCCGGACGTGTGGCGGACCGTCCGGAAACCACGGCATGTCCCCGTGCGGGGGCACCGTGCCGGACAGGACCGGTGTATCGGGCGATTCCGGATGCTGCGCCACGGGACCGGTCGCCCCGTCGCGCCCGGCTGCCTCGTTGTGCCCGGCTGCCTCGTTGTACAAGGACGATTCGTACACCGTGCCGCCGGGCGGGGCGTTTCGCGCCTTGCCATTCCCGGCGTGCGCGCGAAAGGGATCGGCCAGCAGGCCGTGCGCCCCTTCCCGGTCCGCGCCGGTCTGGTAATGGCGACGGCGCCGGTACTCGCTGGGCGTCATGTCGAACCGTTCGCGAAAGGCGCGGGCGAAGTTCTGCGACGAGGAAAACCCGCAGTACATGGCCACGTCGGTCACGCTCAAGGCGGGGGCAAAGGCCAGCATGTTGGCCGCGCGGTCCATGCGCAGGCGGCGGATGAACGCATGCAGCGTTTCGCCCACCAGCCCGGCAAAGATGCGGTGGAAATGAAAGGGCGAAAAGGGCGCGGCCCCGGCCAGTTCATCCAGGGTGAAGTCGCGCGCAGGGTCCGCCACGATGTAGTCGATGACCCGGTTGATGCGCGCCTCGTAGCGGCGCAGGGTGTCTTCGCGCAGGGGCAGGCTTTCCGGGCGGGGCAGGCCGAAGGCGGTATCCGTGCCGGGCGGGGCATAGTCCGCGAAAACTCCCGTGGACGGCGTTGGGGATGCGCCCTGCCCGGCAATGTCCACACCAAAGGGACCAGCAGAAAGTCCGGTGGAGGGGGCGATTCCGGCTGTAGCCTCGGGGATGCTTTCAGGAGATGTGTCGAACGGAGAACGCGTCATGGAAGTCTCCGGGGCGGAGGGAAATGTCGACCGGAAAGCACACCGCGAAAGATTTCGGCAAGGGCACGTAACGGAGCGCGCAGGGCACAGATCGATCTGTCACGCCGTGGATGTCGCACGGCACCATCCCCCGGCGCGGGGCATGGCGCCCCGGCAGGTCAGAGCCTGGTATCCTTGGTGCCGGAATAGGTGAAGGCATTGGACAGCATGGCCCAGTGCCCGCCCCTGTCCACGCCCACGACCTGCCCGCAGGCGCACCAGATGCGCCCGTCGCGCTCCTCGGCATCGTACACGCGGGTGATGCGCTCCTTGTGGCAACGCAGCACCTCGCCCTTGCCGAGCTTCAGGTACTTCCAGAGTTTGCGGCGGCAGGCCGCGCAGCGCAGGGTAAGCATGGTCCGTCTGATAGCAGGTGCGGCGAAACGTGTCAGCCATGCCAAGTGGGATGGGACAGGATGGGACGGGATGGGTCAGAATGGCCCGCACCGAACTCTCCGCCCGCGCAACACACCGGGGCCGCGACATTTCTGCCACGGCCCCGATACATCATATGGATATGCGGCCCTTGCGGTTTTCGCGGACTGCGCGGCTCTCGCCGCTCTCCCGTTCGCAAGGACGCACTACGCCTTCTTCAGGGCAGCCTCCACCATTACAGCCAGCGGCGTGGTAGGCCGCCCGATCAGCGCGGAAAGCTGGTGCCCTTCGTCGAACAGGCCGCCCCTGGCCGCGCCAGCATCGGAATCGGCCAGCAGGTCCGCAATGGGTTCCGGCAGGCCCACGCCCACCAGCATGGCGCGGTACTCCGCCTGCGACAGGTTGGTGTAGCCGATCCGCCTACCGGTCTGGCGGCTGACCTCGACGGCCAGTTCCGCCAAAGCATACGAGGTATCGCCCGCCAGTTCGTACACCTTGCCCGCGTGGCCCTCGCCGGTCAGCACGGCCACGGCTGCGGCAGCATAGTCCGCCCGTGCGGCAGAGGCGATGCGCCCGTCACCTGCGCTGCCCGCGAATGCGCCGTGTTGCAGTGCGGCGGGCAGGCTGGCAAGGTAATTTTCGGTGTACCAGCCGTTGCGCAGAAGGACATGCGGCAGACCGGACGCCCGCAGCAGGGCCTCCGTTTCGCGGTGCTCCGCGCCAAGACCCAGCGGTGTGACATCCGCATGCAGGATGCTGGTGTACACCACCAGCCTCACGCCCGCGCGTTTGGCGGCCGCGATGACATTGCGGTGCTGCGGCACGCGCCCGCCCACCTCGCTGGAGGAAATCAGCAGCAGCCGGTCCACGCCAGCGAAGGCCGCGTCCAGCGTTTCCGGTTTCGCATAGTCGGCAGCGCGCACCACCACGCCTCTGGCGGCCAGGTCGGCCACCTTGGCGGGATTGCGCACCGCCGCCACGATATTTTCCGCAGGCACGCGGGCCAGCAGCCCCTCCATCACCAATCGGCCCAGTTGGCCGGATGCTCCGGTTACGGCAATCATGGTCAAACTCCTTTACGTTCAGGGTTGGAGTTGCCAATATATGACTGACACGCACTTTTAGTAAGTACGCACATGAAGGTAAGTATGAAGAAAACTGCCAGCCATCCTGTTCCGGTGTCCGCCGCCCCCGCTCCCAACACCACCCTCACGGCCCCAACGGCCCCGACGGCCCCCACTGCCACAACTGGGCTGGTCCTGCGCGGCAACCTGTTTGCGCAGCAATGTCCGTCGCGGCAGATTCTGACCCACGTCACCAGCCGCTGGGGCGTGCTGATTCTGGTGGCCCTGCTGGAGGGCACGCACCGCTTCAGCGAACTGCGCCGCCGCATCGGCGGGGTCAGCGAACGGATGTTGTCCCAGACCCTGCAATGGCTGGAGGCCGACGGCTTCGTGACGCGCACCGCCTACCCCGTGGTGCCGCCCCGCGTGGAATACAGTCTGACCCCGCTGGGCCGGGAGATCAGCGAGCAGGTGCGCCAACTGACGGACTGGATAGAAGAGAATCTGGGGCGGATTCGGCAAGGGCAGATCGTTGAGGGCATGGAATGACCGAGGCCCGGCAACCCTGCATCGGACAAGACAGGCATCAGGCAAACCAGGCATCATACAACGCAAAAGGGGCGAGGTATTGCTACCTCGCCCCTCGTGCATTCGATGGCGGAGCGGAAGGGACTCGAACCCTCGGCCTCCGGCGTGACAGGCCGGCGTTATAACCGTCTTAACTACCGCTCCGCGGAAACCCGGACACGGATGCCGACCGCAGAGCGGTCTTCCGTGCCGGGAAATTCGGGCTTTAAAAAGGGGGAGCTTGCGCTCCCCCCTCTGGGATCCTGGCGGAGCCGAAGGGACTCGAACCCTCGGCCTCCGGCGTGACAGGCCGGCGTTATAACCGTCTTAACTACGGCTCCGCGTGGTGGTGGGCAGTGCAGGGCTTGAACCTGCGACCCCCGCCGTGTGAAGGCGGTGCTCTCCCAGCTGAGCTAACTGCCCACGTAGGAAGGACTGTCTATCCTCACCCCCCCGAAGTTGTCAACGGAATTTTCCCGGCGCAACGCATTTTTTTGCACCATGCACATAACATAGAAGAATCACAAGATATTTCACTGCAGCCGCCGTATTCTCCAACCCAAAACCGACCATACGCCCACGGCCCACATCACCGGGGGCGGCCTGCCAGAGCAGGCCGATCCGCTCGTGGCGCGGCGCCTGCCAAGGTCTGGCGCCTCCTTCCGTGCGCCCGTCCGCCGTTGCACGCCCGGCGGCTTCGCCCCGCCCTTCCACCATACGCGCACAATCCGCACGCAAGGCACAGACAATCCTTGCGTGCGAAACCGTCTCTCTATACAAAGGTACTCGCTTACCGTCGTCGTGCGCGGCGATTTCTTGCAGCGCCCGCCGCCGGAGACGGAACGTCCTTTTCAGGAGTGCGACGTACGCACATGTTCGACCCCACGGATACCGATGCCGCAGAAGACTTCCCCTGCCGCACCTGCATACAACCGGCCATCGACCACAGCATGCAGCTCACCCTGCTGCTGCGCGACGCAACCGCCTATGCCGACCGGCTGCGCACCCGCTTCGCGGATGAACGCTCTCACGCGCCCCCACCGACGTCCGACACGTTGGCCCGGAGCAACTGACGCCATTTCACGCCGCACCCCCACAGCGGGAGCCCCCATGCTCGCCCAGACCACCGCGCATCCCTTGCATGCACCACGCGCCCCGCGCCAGTGCCGCCCCTTTCCTGCGCGCCCCGTGCCCGCACGTTTTCTGCCGTTCCTGTGCGCCCTGCTGGTTGCGCTCCTGCTGCAGCACCCGGCACCGGCCCTGGCCCGCGACCCCTCGGTGCTCGACGGGCTGGCCCTGGCCCAGCGCGGTGTCAGCGCCAACCTGTGCGCCCTCACCTTTGACGACGGCCCCGGCCAAACCACGGAAGCACTGCTGAACATCTTGCGCGACAAGGGCGTACGCGGCACGTTCTTCGTGGTGGGGTCACGCGTGCACCTGTACCCGGACGTCATGAAGCGGCTGGTGGCCGAAGGCAACGAAGTGGGCAACCACACCTTCACCCACACCAGCCTGCGGCAGCGCGCGCCCGTGGAACAGCTGAGCGAGATATCCCGCACCAACGAGGAACTGGCCAAGCTGGGCATCGTGCCGCGCTACCTGCGCCCGCCCTATGGCCGCTACGACAATGCCACCATCGACGCCGCCGCAGCCCAGAGCATGACCATCGCCCTGTGGTCCGTGGACAGCCGCGACTGGCGCAAGCACGACCTGTTCGCCATGTTGCCGCGCAAATCCTTCGGGGTGCGCGGGGTACGCGGCGTATTCCTGTTCCACGACAACCACCGCGAAACGGTGGAGGCCATGCCCGCGCTCATCGACCGCCTGATCGAGGCGGGCTGTACCTTCGTGACCATGTCCGAATACGTGGACACTTCCGGCCCGCTCTGCCTGCACTGATCGGGGCGCACCCCGCGCCCCGCCGCCTTCGGCTTCCTGCCTGCCCCATTCCGGCCCCACCGGCCCTCCGATTCTCCGACTCTCCGCGCTCCAGCCCCGCCTGCGTGCACCAGCCCCGTTGCGACGATTTCGTCGCACCATCCCGTCTTCTCTCCCCCTGTTTTTACCCGCCACTACCCTTCCGCTCCGCGATGTGGAGCGGGCACATCTCCAATGGATTGAACAACCAACCGTATTGATTGCAAATTTTTTTAATAATGAGTGTTATCCAGCCAAAACGGAGCATTACCCCCAGCCAGCGACACCCGCACCACTGTTTGCCGTGTTTACATTCTCGTCCAAACGCGCGTATTGGAACGCCATTACAACTTTCGGCTCGCGAGAAGGAGCCCGCCGCACTTCGCGGCATGGCCGAACCGGGCGTCCCGCCCAGGCAGACCGCCCTTGCGGGCGGATGTCGACGCCCCTTCCCGCCGTGCCGCCGCCTCGTGAGCGCATGCCCTCCACCCGGTCCCATGGCCGGTTGGCGTCCGTTTCCTTCACTTTTCCGGAGGTCGAACCATGCGCAACATCCTGCTGGCCCTGTGTCTTTCCCTGTGCCTCGTCCTGCCCGCCACGGCTCTTGCGGCGGACCTTGCCCTCAGCGTGCCGTTGCCGCTTACCGGCGGCCAGGCCAAGTTCGGCGAGATCATCAAGAAATCCATGGAAATCGCCACCGAGGAAATCAACGCCAAGGGCGGCGTGAAGGGCGGCAAGCTGGTGCTGCGCTTCGAGGATTCGCAGGGCAAGCCCGAAATCGCCCGGTCCATCGCCGAAAAGATCATCGACGTGCAGAAGCAGCCGCTGCTGTTCGGCGAATACACCTCGGCCTGCGCCAAGGCCGTGGCCGCCGTGGCCGAGGAACGCAAGACCCCTTACGTGGTGGTCGCCTCCGCAGCCGATGAAATAACCCAGCAGAACTACAAGTACGTCTACCGCATCAACCCCACCAACGCCTACTACGCCTCCGGCCTGCTTTCGTTCATGGACAAGGTGGTCAAGCCCAAGACCATGGTCATCCTGTACGAATCGTCCGACTTCGGCACCTCCGGTGCCGAAGAGATGGCCAAGTCCGCCGAAAAGGCGGGCATCAAGGTGCTGATGAAGGAAAAGTACGAAAAGGGCGCGGTGGACTTCAAACCCGTGCTTTCACAGGTAAAGGCTCAGAATCCCGACGTCATCTACATGGTTTCCTACGTCATGGACGCGGCCCTCCTGATGCGCCAGATCAAGGAACTGCGCATCGACGCGCGCCTGTTCGCGGGCGGCGCCGCCGGATTCGCAATTCCCGAATTCATCGACAACGCCAAGGACGCCGCCGAGTTCGTGGTTACCGCCACCCTGTGGAGCCCGCAGGTAAGCTACCCCGGCGCGCGCGACTTTGCCGAAAAGTACAAGGCCGCCCACGGCGACTACCCCTCGTACCATGGCGCGCTGGCCTATTCTTCGGTGTACGTGGTCAAGGACGCCGTGGAGCGCGCCAAGGCCCTGACCACCGAGGACATCAATGCCGCCATGAAGGGCGTGGACATGATGACCGCCTTCGGCCCGGTGAAGTTCGAAAGCCGCGACGGCTACCAGAACCAGAACTTCATCGACACCCTTGCCTTGCAGGTGCTGCACGGCAAGCACGAGACCATCTGGCCCGAACGCTACGCCAGCGCCAAGCCGGTGTTCCCCCTCCCCAAGTGGCGTGAACGCAAGTAGCGCCATCCGCCACGTCGTGACCACACGGCGGCGGAGTGCCTCCCGCCGCCGTGCGACACACCGGCCCGACGGGCCGTCCACCGTGGCTGATCCCCGTCCGCCCCTCCGCACGGCTGCCGGTGCCGGGTTCGCATAACCCGGCACCGACAGGACGGAGGCCCCATAGCCGGACCGCCCCGCGCGCAACGCCCACCCTTCCGGACTCTGGACGAGCCTTCCTGCGCAGGGTCGCGCATGCCCGTCCGCCGCCGCACGGACAACCCGCCGCCAGTCAACACAGGCCAACTGACTCAGGCCAACCAAATCAGGGAGGTCACGCCCCATGTGGGTGCAAGCCGAAGTGTTCCTGCAAACCCTTGTCGCCGGCATCCTGCTCGGCGGCCTGTACGCGCTCATCGGCATCGGCATGACGCTGATCCTCGGCGTCATGAAGATCATCAACCTCACCCATGGCCAGCTGATGATGGTGGCCATGTACATCGCCTTCTGGCTGTTCACCCTGTTCGGCATCGACCCATACGTGTCGCTGCTCATCGCGCCGCCGCTCATGTTCGCCTTCGGCATGCTGATCCAGAAGGCGCTGGTGAACCCGGTGCTGCGCGTGGAATCCATCCTGCCGCACAACCAGGTCATCCTTACCGTGGGCATCGGGCTGGTGTTGCAGAACGTGGCGACCATCCTGTTCACCTCCGACTACCGGTCCACCCCGGTGGACTACGCATCCACTGCCTTCTACCTGTCCGACCTGTGGGCGGGCACGCCGGTTGAAATATCCCTGTCGCTGCCGTGGGCTGTGTCGTTCCTGCTTTCGGTGGTGATCACCGTGCTGCTGTGGTTCTTCCTGGCCCATACCGATACGGGCAAGTCCATCCGCGCAACGGCCCAGGACAAGGACGCCGCCCTGATCATGGGCGTGAACGTAGGGCTGATGCGGGTCATCACCTTCGGTCTCGGTTCGGCGCTGGTGGCCTGCGCGGGCTGCCTGTTCATCCCCATCTACTACCTGTTCCCCGCGCTGGGGTCGCAGTTCACGCTCATCGCCTTCGTCATCACCATCCTTGGCGGGCTGGGGTCCACGCTGGGCGCCATCCTGGGCGGGCTGATCCTGGGCGTGTTCGAATCCATGACCGCCACCTACGTGGGCATGGGCTGGGCGCCGGTTGGGCGCTTCGTCATCTTCGTGGCCGCGCTGGTGTTCCTGCCGGGCGGCGTCGCCTCGCTCCTCAAGACCAGGAAGCTTTCGAAATGAAAAACAACCTCGTTCCGCTGGTCGTGCTGGCGGTGCTGGCCGGGCTGCCGCTGCTGGGCCTGAACAGCTACGTCATGCACATCCTCATCCTGTCCATCATGTGGACCCTGGCGGGCATGGCCTGGAACCTGCTGGGCGGCTACTGCGGCCAGGTGTCGTTCGGGCATGCCGCGTTCTTCGGCATGGGCGCGTACAGCGCGGGCCTCATCCACCTGCACCTGGGCCTGTCGCCCTGGTGGGGCTTTCTGGTCAGCCTGCCGCTGGTGGCGCTGGTGGCACTGGCCATGGGCTCTGTGGTGCTGCGGCTGCGAGGCCCCTACTTCGTGCTGGCAACCCTTGCCATCGGGGAAGTGCTGCGCATCACCTGTGAAAACCTTACCGATTTCACCAAGGGCACCCTCGGCATCATGATCACCCGCACCTGGGTGGAAAAGACGCAGTACTACTACATCATCCTGGGGCTGGCCCTGCTGGGCTTCATGGTGTGCCGGGCCATCGTGCATTCGCGCTGGGGATACTACTTCGTGGCCATCCGCGAGGACCAGGACGCCGCGGAATCCATGGGCATAGACACCACGCGCTACAAGACCATCGCGCTGACGGTCAGCGCCATGCTTACCGGCCTGGCCGGGGCGTTCTACACCAACTACATGGGGTACATCGATCCCGGGGTGGTGTTCTCGCTGGGCGAAATCTCCATCCTGATCATCATGGTGGTCATGGTGGGCGGGGTTGCCACGCAGTGGGGCCCGGCGCTGGGCGCGGGCATCATGGTTATCCTGGCGGAATACATCCGCTCGCTGCCGCTCATCGGCGTGGCCTACCAGACCATGTTCGGCGTGCTGCTCATCGTGATCATCATCTACCTGCCCAACGGGCTGGTGGGTGACTGGCCGGTGCTCCGGCGCAAGCTGCTGCGCAGGGGGGCCACGGCATGAGCATGCTCGAAATCCGCAAGCTGTCCATGTTCTTCGGCGGCTTGGCCGCCCTGCACGACGTGAACTTCGACGTGCGCCAGGGCGAAATCCTGGCCCTCATCGGTCCCAACGGCGCAGGCAAGACCACCCTGTTCAACTGCGTGAACGGCTTCTACAACCCCTCGGAAGGGCAGGTGCTGTTCAAGGGCCAGCCCATATCCGGGCTGAAGCCGCACAAGGTCTGCCAGATGGGCATTGCCCGTACCTTCCAGGTGGTCAAGCCGCTGTCGCGCATGAGCGTGTTCGACAACGTGCTGGCGTCGGCCTTCCTGCGCAACCCCACCCGCAAGGGCGCGCAGGATGTGGCCGACGAGGTGCTGCACTTCACCGGGCTGTGGGACGACCGCGACCAGTTGTCCAAGGGCCTGCCGCTGGGCAAGCGCAAACGGCTGGAAATAGCCCGCGCGCTGGCCACCCAGCCGGAATTCCTGTTGCTGGACGAATCGTTCGCGGGGCTTAACCCGGCGGAACTGGACGTATCCATCGACATCATCCGGGGCATCAAGCAGCAGGGCATCACCGTCATGATCATCGAGCACCACATGAAGGTGATCATGGCCATTTCGGACCGCATCGTGGTGCTGAACTTCGGCCAGAAGATCGCCGAGGGCTCGCCCGCGGAAATCAGCGCCGACAGGCAGGTCGTTGAAGCATACCTGGGGGAGGAGCACGGTGCTTGAGGTTCGCAACATCGATGTCGCCTACGGCGACGTGCAGGTGATCTGGGACGTCTCGTTCCGGGTGGGCCAGGGCGAGATTGTGGCCATGATCGGCGCCAACGGCGCGGGCAAGTCCACCATCATGCGCACGGTGTCGGGCGTGCTGCGCCCCGGCAAGGGCCAGATACTGCTGGCGGGAGAGCCCATCCACACCGTGGAACCGTACACCCTCATCGAAAAGGGCCTGGCCCACGTGCCCGAGGCGCGGCGGCTGTTTCCGGAAATGAGCGTGGAGGAAAACCTGGACATGGGATCGCTGCGCGGCAGGGCACGCAAGGAGAGAGCACGCACCAAGGAGCGGGTGTTCTCCATCTTCCCGCGCCTGTCCGAGCGGCGCAGGCAGGCTTCCGGCACCCTGTCCGGCGGCGAGCAGCAAATGCTGGCCATAGGCCGGGGACTGATGGCCCTGCCCCGGCTGATCATGTTCGACGAGCCATCCCTGGGCCTTGCGCCCATTCTGGTACAGGATATCTTCAATGTCATCCGCACGGTGCGCGACGAAGGCATGACCGTGCTCATCGTCGAGCAGAACGTGCGGCAGACGCTGGCCCTGTGCGACAGGGCCTACGTGCTTGAAAACGGGCGCATCACCCAGGAGGGGGCCGGGGCCGACCTGTTGCGCGACCCCCACGTGAAGGCCGCCTACCTCGGGGTGTAGCGCGCCGCGCCGCCCCGCCATTTTCCAACGGAGGTTCCCATGCTGGTCAAGGACTGGATGACCACCCACGTCTACACGGTAACGCCCGACGATTCCATTTCGTACGCGGCGGGCATGATGCGCGAGCGCAACGTGAAGCACCTGCCGGTGGTCGAAAACGATCTGCTGGTGGGCATGCTGTCCGACCGCGACATCAAGGCCTACCTGCCCTCCAAGGGCACATCGCTGGACATCTACGAAATCAACTACCTGCTGGCCAAGACCAAGGTCAGCCAGGCCATGACCCGGCCGGTGGTCTCCATACCGGCGGAAACGCCCATCGAGGACGCGGCCATGATCATGCACGATCGCGACTTCGGCTGCCTGCCGGTAACGGAGGCTGTTCCCGGCGGCCAGCGGTTGACGGGCATCATTTCCGACAACGACCTGTTCCGGGTCATGGTGGACATCACCGGCGTGCGCGGCGGCGGGCACCGGCTGGCCCTGGTGCTGCCTGACCGGCCCGGCTCCATCAAGGAGGCGGGCGACCTCGTCCGGGCGCGCGGCTTCCGCCTGCAGAGCATCATGTCCACCAACGAAAAGGCCGCACCCGGCACCCGCTATGTGGTGTTGCGCACCCGGGGCGAAGGCGACTGGGCCGGGCTGATGGAAGACATGGAAAAGAGCCCCTTCCAACTGGTGCACGCGCTGTAGGCGCCACCCCAAGAAAGACACGAGGGCCGGGAGATGATCCCGGCCCTTTTGCGTTGCGCGCCGCATCAACATATATGAGCGGGCAGGGCGCAGACCAACGAGGGGCTGGACCAGGAAAAAGGATTGCCCCACGCCACGCGCCCGCGCATGCCCCCTCATCTGCGCCTCTCCTGCCGCCCCCCCCAGCTTTCCCGCTTGCCACCAAAAGCTGCTGCTGTTACAAGTTTGCAAAAATCATAGGGGCACAGCACCCTATATTTTGTACGAATTTGTAAAATTTGCGTGTTTTTTACCGGCCCCGTGCGCAGGCCGAACTGCCAACCGCACGGAACACCGGTCTTTTTTTTAGTGGACCGCTTCTTGCTTTTGCTTTTGACGTCGCACCGCGCCGACACCCGCCACGTGCCACGCGGCGGAACCGGCACGCCGCCGCACCCCGGCAGGGCGACCACGGGAACAGGGACACTGGCGCGAGCAGGTCGCGCCGGACACATGCAACAAATTTGTAAGCATCGCGATTACCGCAACCCCCTTTCAGGAGAACGTCCATGAGCGGAATCCAGGCCCGTCTGAACGCGATCTCGGCCATCACCAACTACAAGCCGAGCGCGGCCCCCATGAACTTCGCCGAAACCAAGCCCACCGAGCTGTTCGGCTGCAACGTCTTCAACGACAAGGTCATGAAGGACCGCCTGCCCAAGGCCGTCTACAAGTCGCTGAAGAAGACCATCGAACTCGGCGAAAAGCTCGACCCCTCCATCGCCGACGTGGTCGCCAACGCCATGAAGGACTGGGCCATCGAAAAGGGCGCCACCCACTTCACCCACGTCTTCTACCCGCTCACCGGCCTGACCGCCGAAAAGCATGACGCCTTCCTGGTGCCCGACGGCAAGGGCGGCGCACTGGCCGAGTTCAGCGGCAAGCTGCTGATCCAGGGTGAGCCCGACGCCTCCAGCTTCCCCTCCGGCGGTCTGCGCGCCACCTTCGAAGCGCGCGGCTACACCGCGTGGGACGTGAGCAGCCCCGCCTACATCCTGGAAAATCCCAACGGCACCTTCCTGTGCATCCCCACCGCGTTCGTCTCGTGGACCGGCGAGGCCCTGGACAAGAAGACCCCGCTGCTGCGCGCCAACCAGGCCCTGAACAAGCAGGCCCAGCGCGTGCTGAAACTGTTCGGCACCGAAACCAAGCTGCCCGTGGTTTCGTTTGCCGGGGCCGAGCAGGAATACTTCCTCATCGACCGCAATTTCGCCTTCGCCCGGCCCGACCTGCACATCTGCGGCCGCAGTCTGTTCGGCGCCAAGCCCGCCAAGGGCCAGGAATTCGAGGACCAGTACTTCGGCGTCATTCCCCGCCGCGTGCTGTCCTTCATGATGGAAGTGGAGCGCGAGCTGTTCAAGCTCGGCGTGCCGGTGAAGACCCGCCATAACGAAGTGGCCCCCAGCCAGTACGAAATCGCCCCCATCTTCGAAACCAGCAACCTGGCCACCGACCACAACCAGCTGGTCATGACCGTGCTGCGCAGCGTGGCCAAGCGTTACGGCATGGTCTGCCTGCTGCACGAAAAGCCCTTCGCGGGCATCAACGGCTCGGGCAAGCACCTCAACTACTCCATCGGCAACGCCGACCTCGGCAGCCTGTTCGATCCCGGCGACAGCCCGCATGAAAACGCCCAGTTCCTGGTGTTCTGCGCCGCCGCCATCCGCTCCGTGCACAAGTACGGCGCCCTGCTGCGCGCCACCGTGGCGTCCGCGTCCAACGACCACCGCCTGGGCGCCAACGAAGCCCCGCCGGCCATCATGTCCGTGTACCTCGGCGAACAGCTGGCCGACGTGTTCGCGCAACTGAAGACCGGCAAGGTCAACGGCTGCAAGAAGGCCTGCGTCATGAACATCGGCGTGGACGTGCTGCCGCCGCTGCCCATGGATCCGGGCGACCGCAACCGCACCAGCCCCTTTGCCTTCACCGGCAACCGCTTCGAATTCCGCGCCGTGGGCTCGTCCATGTCCATCGCCGGTCCCCAGGTGGCCCTGAACACCATGATGGCCGAATCGCTGGACTACATCGCCACCGAACTGGAAAAGGCCACCAAGGGCGATCCCGCCAAGCTCAACGAGGCCGTGCAGAAGCTGCTCCAGAAGATCATGCAGGAGCACGACAAGGTCATCTTCAACGGCGACGGCTACTCCGAGGAATGGCACAAGGAAGCGGAAAAGCGCGGCCTGCCCAACCTGAAGACCACGCCCGACGCCCTGCCCGTGCTGAGCACCCCCGAAGTGGTGAAGCTGTTCACCTCCTACGGCGTGTTCAGCGAGGCGGAAGTGAAGTCGCGCGAGGAAATCTACCTCGAGCAGTACTGCAAAACCGTGAAGACCGAAGCCAACCTGGTCATCCGCATGGCCCGCACCATCATCTTCCCCGCCGCCATGCGCTACCAGGGCGAACTGGCCGCCACCTGCGCCAACCTGAAGGCCGCCGGGCACGACTACAAGGTGGTCACCCTTGAAGACGTGACCGCCAAGCTGCGCGCCATGCAGGCCGCCGTGGGCGAACTGGAGAAGAAGCTGGAGCACGAGGCCGACAGCACCCACGCCGAAGCCAAGCACATGTGCGACGTGATCCTGCCCGCCATGCTGAAGGTGCGCGAATACGCCGACGCGCTGGAAGCCGTGGTGGCCGACGACCTGTGGGCCCTGCCCAGCTACCAGGAAATGCTGTTCATCAAGTAGGGCCATGCCCTGCCGGACGGCAGACATGCAACGACACGGGCCGCCCTTCGGGGCGGCCCTTTGCGTACCCAATGCCCCAGGGCAAACCGGGCCGCGCCGCCGTAACGGGACGCATGGCCCGCTCGCCTTGCGCTTGACGCCGGGCCCGCCCCCGTCTAGGGCATGAGGCACCACCCGGCAGGCCCCGTGCCAGGGGCCGGATGCCGCGCACATTTCCGCCGCAAGGCGCACAAGAGGGTTCCATGGCCAACCACGAAGAAGACGACGGCTACGACTACCTGTTCGAGGCAGCCTACGAGGCGCTGGAGGAAAGCGGCTTCACCGGCCTTCTGGTAAGCGGCTACGAGGACATGCCGGAACCCGCCCCGGTGGAAGGGCACATGCCCGACCTGACCGCCACCAACGCCAAGGGCGTGGCCTGCATTTTCGAGATATGCCCGCGCGAGGCGTTCGCCACGCAGGAACTGGCGGAACGGCTGCTGGCCTTCGCCCGCCACGCGGAAGCCATCAAGGGCCATCTGGTGCTCATCGTGCCCGAAGGCGAAGAGGACGTGGCCTGGGCCTTCCTGTCCGAGCACGCCATCCCCGAGGACCGGCTGGACGTCTGGGAAGCGTAGGGGCGACGGGCTGTCAGGGCGACGGGTGCATTGCCCTCGTGGCCGTTTGATGTCCCGGTTGCTGGCATGGGGCTGCCCCCGCAGCTACCCCCGTTCGCGCACGTCGCACCGCCACGAGCACAGCGGTGCGCAGCAGCCAAGGCCCTGACGCAGTTCGGTCAGGTCAGGACCGGACGTATCTGGATGGAACCCCGCAGGATCGGACATGTTGCGGTCGGGCCTGCCTGACCGGGATATCTCCGGCGGCGGGGCGGATGGTGCGGGGTGCGATGCCTGCGCCGCCATCAGCAGGCACAGGTACCGGCCAAGCGCGGCGTCCCAGGCAAGTTCCGGGCAGCGCGGCACGTAGCCGTGCAGATGGTGCGAGACCAGGCACTGGTCCGACAGGCAGCACCAGCCGCAGCCGACACAAGACACGTGGGGCATGAGGGCACCGTGAACAGCTCGCGGGCAAGCCGTCCCCCTGTTGATTGACATGTTGCGGGGGTGATTCCGGGCCGCGCGGGTTCCCGGCCCCTTGCGGGGCTGGCACGGTCTTGGGAAGGAATTGCCCGGTACGGTACACCCCCGCTACAGTCCTGGCAAACCGGCGCCCCCTGTCCGGCTTGCGCAACGGACACTGCCCCTCAGGTCCGCTCTCCTCGTCCCCCCTCCGGCGCCCCGCCGGGGCTGTCACACACCGTTACCATTTGCCCCTTGCCATCCGCCCGTGGTGGTTCTAGAAGGCATCCACAAAGCTCTTCGGAGCCCCGGCAACACGCCTTCGCGGCTCGGCAAAGTCCGTCCCGCATACCGACAATGTTCCGCCGCAGCCAGGCAACGTTCCGCCGCAGTCAGGCAACGCCCCCCCCGCAACCCGGCATATCCGCCAAGAAAACACCCATGTCGCGCCGTTCCCGCCTGTTCCGCCTCATGGCACTGCCAGTCCTGCTGGCGGCCATGCTGCTGGCCCATCCCTCACTGCGCGACGGCGTGGTGGGTCTGGCCCGCTACACCAAGGCACGGCTGTACGACTACCGCCTGTTCGACGATTCCGACCTGATCACCGATGTCTCCGCCCGCGAGCCGGTGCCCCTGGAGCGCCTGGCCGACGGCAACACCCTGTACGTGCTGGTCATGGGGCAGTCCAACGCCGCCAACGAGGTGGATACCCCCCTGCCCTCCGACGACCTGGAAAACGTGTTCATCGAGTACGACGGCACCCTGTACCCCGCCGAGGATCCCATGCTGGGCGGTACCGGCGAACGGGGATCCGTGTGGTCGCGCTTCGCGCGGATGGCGCTGGCCACGGGCCGCTGGCGCTACGTGGTGCTTTCGGTCATCGCCGAAGGCGGTTCGCCGCTGTCCTACTGGCTGCCCGGCGGCCCGGTGCGGCCCAAGCTGGAGGAACGGCTGAAGGCCATTCAGCAACTGCCCATCCGGCCGGACTACGTGTTCTGGTTCCACGGCGAATCGGACGCCCTCAACTCGCTGCCGCGCCTGCTGTACAAATACGACTTCCTTGACCTGGTGGGCACGTTGCGCACCTTCGGCATCGACAACCCGGTGCTGGTCTCGCAGACCTCGCTGTGCCGCCGCTTCGGCAGCGAATCGGTACGTCAGGCCCAGCAGGAACTGGCCCACCAGGTGCCCAACGTGACCCTGGGGCCGGATACCGACGAGGTGGGCCTGCCCTTCCGCCGCGACGGCTGCCACTTCACCGACGAGGGCGGTGACATCGTGGCCGGGTTGTGGATGGACGCCATGCTCGATGCCGCGCAGGCCGTCGAATAGTCCCCCGTAGCGCCTGCTCCCCTTTTTCCGGTCACTTCCCCTTTCCCGCCGTCCCCATCCGGCCACGCGCGCCTGCCTGGCCGGGCTCCGCCATTGCGCCCGCCATTGTGCCCGGCGGCATGCCCGTCCGTTGCGTCCTTCGCTCCCCCCGGCTTGGCCCGGCTCCCGCCCCCCAACGTCACGTGGCGTCTCCTGATGCTCCCGCCACTTTCCGTACCCCCGCTCTCGACCTTTTCCGACCAGCCGGGCAGCCTTCTGGGCAGGGCACACCCACCCCCATGCATCTGGATTCAAAAGCTCAGTACTGGCGGAATGTTCCGTAAAAACTTCTTTCGCCGTTCAACCAATTCGGTTGGCTACCCAGACAGCTTTATCCCTTCCCGCGCATGCCCCCGGTTTTCGCCGCTTGCCCCGGTTTTCGCCGCCGCGCCGCAAGACCCTTCGGCGAAGCGCAAATATTTCCACGTGAATTTCCAAACATGGTAGCGGTTACTGACATTGGGTGATATACGGATGATAGACCATTAGTCTGTTCGGCACGCGAACCAGCCAACGCCCCTCGCCGGGCGGCCCTTTTGGCGTCGGCTCCCGTCTGGATGACGGGGGGTGGCGGAGGCGAAGGGGGGACGGAGCCCGGACGTGGTCCGTGACGCCGGTCATGTTCATCGGCGGCAGATTCGGGCATGCAGGCAGCGGAAGGCCCCGCACCGCCGCAGACCGACGCCGCCGGGCCTTCCGCAAGGGTCAGGAACACGGCACGCAGCAAATACCAGCGTAGCATTAAAACCAAAGCAGTAACACCAATTTGACAAAAGTAACACGGTGAGGTAGCCCACCAGGACTCCACTTCCTCCGCGTTTCGCCCACCATCGACGGGCAAACGCCAACCCGGCGGACACGGTCGCCGCCGGCGCGCACCGCATGTCAGGCGCTCCTGACATGGCATGCGCACGCAACGGGCAATCCAATGCCGCGGCCGCGCCGCGGTTTCACTGGTTTCCGGAGGTGACCGATGGTTTTCGACATCCTGCATCTTGCTATCATTCTCTTCCTCATCGCGGGGCTCGCGTTCGCGGGCGGCCCGCTCATCCTCGCCCTGCTCGTGGCTCCACGGGCGCGCGGCGGCGACCTGGGCATGTCCTACGAATGCGGCATGCGCCCCCATGGTAACGCCTGGACCCGCTTCGGCATCAACTACTACGTCTACGCCCTGCTGTTCATCGCCTTCGACGTGGACGTACTGTACCTGTTCCCCGCCGCCGCCCACTACCACACCACCGTGGGCTGGACCGCCTTCTTCGAAATCTGCGTCTTCCTGTTCTTCCTCGTGCTTGCCCTGGTCTATTTCCGCGCCAAGGGGGTGTTCACATGGCCGCGCAAGATTGCCCTGTAAGGCCCCCGGTCATCGCACCGGCCACGGGCGGGGTTGATGCACCCATCGTCAACGTGGCGCCGGTGCAGAAAATCCTGGATGTGTGCCGGGCCATGTCGTTGTGGCCCATGACCTTCGGCCTGGCCTGCTGTGCCATCGAAATGATGGCGGTGGGCATGGCCCGGTTCGACATCTCGCGCTTCGGGGCGGAAGTGTTCCGGCCCTCGCCGCGCCAGTCGGACCTGATGATCGTGGCGGGCACCGTCACCCGCAAGATGGCTCCGGCGCTGGTGCGCCTCTATGAACAAATGCCCGCGCCGCGTTACGTCATGGCGCTGGGCAACTGCGCCATCTCGGGCGGGCCGTTCAACTTCGAGGGGCAGTACGCCATCGTCGAAGGCGTGGACAACCTGGTGCCCGTGGACGTGTACGTGCCCGGCTGCCCGCCCCGGCCGGAAGCGCTGCTGGAAGGGCTGTTCCAGATTCAGCACAAGATCACCGGCCGCCGCTGGTGGCCGGTGCCCGCCGAAATCTCCGGCTCGCTTGGGGGTGGCGCATGACGCCCGAAACGGCTTCCGTGACCCCCGACGTGCTGCTGGCCCCGCTGGACCCCGCCTACCTGGCCGAGGAAAACCCGGCCCGCACCGGCCTGCGCTGGTCCGCCTTCCTGTCTGCCGACGTGCTGCCCCGCGCCGCCGCCCTGCTGCTGGAAGCAGGCTGGCACCTGGAGGACATCTGCGGCCTGGACGTGCGCGAAGGACTGGCGGCGGTGTACCACTTCGACCGCATGACATCCCCGGGCCGCCTGGCCATCCGGGTGCTGATGGACCGCGCCGCCCCGGTGCTGCCCTCCATCGCCGACATCCACCAGGGCGCGGAATGGCACGAGCGCGAAACCGCCGACTTCTACGGCATCGTCTTCACCGGCAATCCCAACCCCGCGCCGCTGCTGCTGCCCGAAGGCATGCAGGGCCACCCCCTGCTGAAGGACGACGCCGCCCGCGCGCCGCTGGCCGCCCTGCTGGCCGTGCCAGGCCGCGAGGACACCGTGCTGCGCAAGGCCGAGGGGTTCACCCTGCTGGATCCGGCGGAGGACGCCAAGCCCGCCAAACCGGCCAAGGCCAAGGCCGCCGCAACCGAGGAGGGCGCCGACAATGCATAGCACCGAGACCCTTCGGTCGCACGGCACCGCCTGTCCCGCCACCTCGGCGGACGGAGGCTGCACCGACGATCAGATCGCGGGCGACGGCTACACCTGCCGCTTCGAACAGGGTGCCCGCCCGGAATCGCTCATCCTGAACATGGGGCCGCAGCACCCGTCCACCCACGGCGTGCTGCGCGTGCTTCTGGAACTGGACGGCGAATACATCGTCCGGGCGGAACCGGTGCTGGGCTACCTGCACCGCATGCACGAAAAGATGGCCGAGGTGAAAACCCCCGCCCAGTTCATGCCCAACATGGGCCGGGTGGACTACCTGCACGCCCTGGCCTGGAACTGGGCCTACGTGGGCGCGGTGGAAAAGCTGGCGGGGATAGAGATTCCCGAACGGGCCGAATACCTGCGGGTGATCACCTGCGAGCTGAACCGCATCTCGTCGCACCTCTTGTGGTGGGGCGCCTACCTGCTGGACCTGGGGGCCTTCACCCCCATCATGTACGCCTTCGACGACCGCGAAATGCTGCTGGACCTGTTGCAGCTCATGACCGGCTCGCGCCTGACGTACAGCTCGTTCCGCTTCGGCGGGGTGTACACCGACGCCGGGCCCGCCTTCGTGCAGGGGGTGCGCCAGTTCATCCCGCACCTGCGCTCGCGCCTGCCCATGTACACCGCACTGGTGACGGAAAACATCATCCTGCGCCGCCGCATCGAAGAGGTGGGCGTCATCCCGCAGGACATGGTCACCCGCTACGGGGCCAGCGGCCCGGTGGCGCGCGGCAGCGGCATTGCCTACGACGTGCGCCGGGCGGAACCGTATTCCGTGTACGACCGCTTCGACTACGAGATTCCCGTGCGCCACGAGGAATGCTCCATGGCCCGGTACATGGTGCGCATGGCCGAGATCGAGCAGAGCCTGCGCATCATCGAGCAGGCCATCGAAAGCCTGCCCGAGGGCGAGCACATGCACCCCAAGGCCCCAAAGCCCAGCTTCAAGCTGCCCGCCGGCGAATCGTACTTCGCGGTGGAAGGGGCGCGCGGCAAGATCGGCGTGTGGATCGCCAGCGACGGCGGCAAGACGCCCTACCGCGTCAAGCTGCGCGCGCCGGGCTTCTCCAACCTGGCCCTGTTCGCCGAATGCGCGCGGGGCACCCTGCTGGCCGACGCCGTTGCCATCCTTGGCAGCCTCGACATGGTCATCCCCGAAATCGACAGGTAGGCCGCCATGAATGCAACCATCTCCTTCGATTCCGTGCTGCACGTGGTGCTCGCGCTGGTGGGCGTGGCCGTCTTCGTGGGGCTGAACGGGCTTCTGCTCGTCTACGCCGAACGCAAGGTGGCGGGCTTCATCCAGCGCCGCCCCGGCCCCTACGAAGTGGGGCCGCAAGGCATATTGCAGGCCGTGGCCGACGCCCTGAAGCTGATCGGCAAGCAACTGGTGCGCCCCGACAGGGCAGACCCGCTGCTGTTCTGGATGGCCCCGGTGCTGGCCTTCTTTCCCGTGCTGCTGCTGTTCCTGCCCATTCCCTTCAGCCCGCTGCTCACCGGGTGGGACGTGAACCTCGGCCTGCTGCTCATCCTTGCCTTTGCCGGGTTCAACGTGCTGGCCCTGCTGCTCGCGGGGTGGGGTTCCAACAACAAGTACGGCCTGCTCGGCGCGGCCCGCGCCGTGGCCCAGTCCGTGGCCTATGAAATTCCCCTGCTGCTGGCCGTGCTGGCCATCGCCTTCCAGGAAGGCACGCTGAGCCTTTCCGCCATCGTGGGCGGGCAGGGCGGCATGCCGTGGCAGTGGAACATCGCCGTGCAGCCGCTGGCGTTCCTGATCTTCTTCGTCAGCGCGCTGGGCGAAACCAACCGCGCCCCCTTCGACCTGCCCGAGGCCGAATCGGAACTGACCGCAGGCTTCCACACCGAGTATTCGGGAATGGGCTTCGGCATGTTCTTCCTGGCCGAGTACGCCAACATGATCGTGGCGTGCAGCGTGTGCACCGTGCTGTTCCTGGGCGGGTGGAAAGGCCCGTTCCTGGACGGGGCATGGTGGTTCCTGGCCAAGGTGTACGGACTGCTGCTGACCATGATGTGGTTCCGCTGGACGTACCCGCGCGTGCGCTTCGACCAGTTGCTGAACCTGAACTGGCGGTGGCTGCTGCCCCTCGGCGTGCTGAACCTGCTGGCGACCGCGTTCGTCATGAAGCTGTAGGAAAGGGGGAATCGCGCAATGGCATCGATCTTCCGCACCCTCGCCGACCTGTGGAGCCTTGTGGTGGGCCTTGGCATCACCGGCAAGGAATTCTGCAAGCCCGGCGTCACCGTGCACTACCCGCGGGCAGAGGTAACGCCGGAAGCGGCGGCCTCGTTCCGGGGGCCCATAGAACTCATCGGGCTGGACAAGGACCCGGCGAAGCCCAAGTGCATCGCCTGCATGCTCTGCGTGTCAGCCTGCCCCAGCAACTGCATAGCCGTCACCCGCGCTCCCACCCCCAAGCCCACGCCAGAGGAACTGAAGGCCATGGCAGAGGCGGAAGCGCGCGGCGAAAAGCCCAAGAAGCCCGCGCCGCCCAAGGCGCCCGGCACCTGGACCTACGACTTCTCGCTGTGCAGCCTGTGCGGCAGCTGCGTGGAGGTCTGCCCGGTGGATTCCATCGGCTTCTCGCACGACATCTACATGGTGGGGACGAGGCGCGAGGACTTCGTGTTCGACCAGTTGGCGCGCCTGGCCCGCAAGGCCGCCGCCCGCAAGGCGGAACCGAAAAAGGCCGCACCGGAGGCTGCTTCCGCCCCGGCCCCCGCGCCCGAAACCGCCGCAACCCCCGCAAGCGAGGCGTGACATGGAAACACCGGCAATCCTCGCCTTCGGCTTCTACTTCCTGGTCATCGTGGTCGGCTGCTTCATGGCCGTGGGCTGCGCCAGCCTGGTGCGCGCCCTGGTGGGGCTGGTCGCCACGCTGCTGGGCGTGGCGGGCATGTACCTGCTGCTCAACGCGCCGTTCATGGCCTTCATGCAGATTCTCATCTACGTGGGCGCCATCTGCGTGCTGATCTTCTTCGCGCTGATGCTGGCCCGGGCCGACGCGGATGGCGACGAGGCGGACCCCGCCCCGGCCCCGCGCACCTTCAAGGGCATACTGGCGGCCATGCTGCCCGGCGCGCTGCTGGCCCCCATCCTGATGCTGCACCCCACGGCCTCCAAGCTGATTCCGGCAGAGGTTCCGCTGGCGGAACTTGGCCGCAGGCTGATGGAGGACTACGTGCTGCCCTTCGAACTGATCTCGGTGGTCCTGCTCATCTCCATGGCCGGGGCCGTGCTGCTCGTCTGGGAAAGGAGGGACAAGTGAAACCGCTCGTGCTCTACCAACTGGCCTCCCTCGTGCTGCTGGGCGCGGGCCTGGCGGGGCTGGTCAAGCGGCGCACGCTGGTGGGCATGCTCATTGCCGTGGAGCTGATGCTCAACGGCGCGGGGCTGTCCATCGTGGCCGCCACCCAGCTTACCGGGGCCGACGCCACCCTCGGACAACTGGCCACGCTGCTGGTCATGGGCCTTGCCGCCGCTGAAGCCACCGTGGCGCTGGCCGCCATCGTCGTGGTGTTCCGCCGCTTCGGCCACACCCGCACCGACGCCCTGACCACCCTGAGGGAGCAGCAGTGATGATCGTGCCCAACACCGTAGAATCCGCAAGCCTGCTCATTCCGCTGCTGATAACCCTGGTTGCGCCCTTCGCCATCATGCTGGCGCGCGGCAACGCCAACCGGCGCGAGGCCGTGTCGTTCATCGCCGCCGCGCTCACCTTCGTCTCGGTGCTGCAACTTGCGCCGGGGGTGCTTTCCGGGGTCATCTACACCTACACCGTCACCACCATCCTGCCCGGCATCAGCCTTACCCTGTGCGCCGACGGGCTGGGCATGATCTTCGCGCTCATCGCCACCTTCCTGTGGGGCTTCGCCACCAGTTACAACATCGGGTACATGCGCGGGCTGAACGAACACGCCCAGACGCGCTACTACACCTGTTTCGCGGTGGCCATCTTCGGCGCGGTGGGCGTGGCCTTTTCGGCCACGGTCTTCACCCTGTACCTGTTCTATGAAGTGATCACCGTCTTCACCTACCCGCTGGTCGCGCACCATCAGGACGCGGAGGGCTTTGCCGGGGCGCGCAAGTACCTCGTGTACCTCATGGGCACCTCCAAGCTGTTCCTGCTGCCCGCCATGATCCTGACCTACGTGCTTACCGGCACGCTGGACATGCGCCTTGGCGACGTGCTGAACGGCATGTTCCCGCCCGACGTCATCGCCGCGCACCCCAACCTGGTGCGGGTTACCTACGTGCTGTACATCGCGGGTCTGGCCAAGGCGGCCCTGGCCCCGTTCCACAACTGGCTGCCCTCGGCCATGGTGGCCCCAACGCCGGTCTCGGCCCTGCTGCACGCGGTGGCCGTGGTCAAGGCGGGGGTGTTCTCCGTGAGCCGGATCATCCTTTCCGGCTTCGGGGTGCAGACCATGGACACGCTGGGCCTTGGCATTCCCACGGCGTGGCTGGCGGCCTTCACCATCATCGGGGCCTCGCTCATCGCCCTGACCAAGGACGACATCAAGGCCCGGCTGGCCTACTCCACGGTCAGCCAGCTTTCGTACGTGATCATCGGGGTGGCCCTGCTGACGCCGTCCGCCGTGCAGGGCGGGTTGATGCACATCCCCCACCACGCCTTCTCCAAGATCACCCTGTTCTTCGGCGCCGGGGCCATCTACGTGGCCACGCACATCAAGAAGATCAGCCAGATGAACGGCCTTGGCCGCCGCATGCCGTGGACCTTCGGGGCGTTTGCCCTGGCGTCCCTGTCCATGATCGGCATGCCGCCGGTGTGCGGCTTCGTCTCCAAGTGGTACATCGTCAACGGGTCGCTCCAGGCCGGGCAGACCGCCCTGCTGGTGGCGCTCCTGCTGTCCACCCTGCTCAACGCGGGCTACTTCGTGCCCATCTTCTACCGGGCGTTCATGCTGCCGCCCGCCCCGGACGCGAACATAGAGCAGTACAGCGAAGCCCCCGCCACCATGGTCATACCGCTGTGCCTGACCGGGGCCATATCGCTGCTGCTGGGCCTGTATCCGCAGGTGTTCCTGAACTTCATCCAGGCGTTCGGCCACTTCTAGGAGCGCACCATGAACGGACTCGGAGCATTCCTTGAACGCCAGCGCGAACTGCGCGGCGCATGGCTGAAGGCGCTGTACGGGGTGCTGGCCGCCCTCGTGCTGCTGAACCTGTTCGTCGGCCCGCACGAGCCGCACTTCGGCCTCGATGCCTACCCCGGCTTCTGGGCGCTGTTCGGCCTTGTGGTGGGCGTGCTGATGGTGGTGATCATGAAGCGCATGGTGCAGCCCGTCATCGTGCGCAGGGAGGACCACTATGGAGACGTCTAGCTTCATCCACCCCGCCATAGGGTTCCTGGCCCTGGCGGCGGTGCTGCCCTTCCTGCGGGGCCAATGGTGGAACTGGCTGTTGCCCGCGCCCGCCGTGCTGGCCGTGTTTGCCGTGTTCACCATGACGCCCGGCGACCACCTGACCCTGCACTGGCTGGGGCAGACCCTGCTGCTGGGCCGCGTGGACAAGCTGTCGCTGGTCTTCGCCCAGGTGTTCGCCGTCATGTCGGTGGCGGGCATGCTGTACGCCATGCACGTAAAGGACCGGGGGCAGCACATTGCCGCCGCCCTGTACGTGTCGGGCGGGTTCGGCTGCGTGTTCGCGGGCGACTACCTGACCCTGTTCGTGTTCTGGGAACTGATGTCCATCGGCTCCACCTTCCTCGTGCTGCTGAACCGCACGCGTGAATCGGTGCTGGCGGGCTTTCGCTACTTTCTCTACCACACCGCCGGTGGCCTGCTGCTGCTGGCCGGGTTGCTGCTGCGCTACAAGGCCCTTGGCACGTGGGAATTCACGGCCATGGCCCCGTCGGCAAACGCCCCGCTGTACGAATGGCTGATCCTGGCCGGGTTCTGCGTCAACGCCGCCGTGGTGCCGCTGCACGCATGGCTGCCCGACGCCTACCCGCGCGGGACGGTGACCGGCTCCGTGTTCATGTGCGCCTACACCACCAAGACGGCGGTGTACGTGCTGGCGCGCGGCTTTGCCGGGTGGGAGATACTGGCGGCGGCGGGCACGGTGATGGCGGTGTACGGCGTGCTGTACGCGTGCATAGAGAACAACGCCCGGCGCATCCTGTCGTATCACATCGTCTCGCAGGTGGGGTACATGGTGGCGGGCATCGGCGTGGGCACGGCCATGACCCTGAACGGCGCGGTGGCCCATGCCTACGCGCACATCCTGTACAAGGGCCTCCTGTTCATGGGCACCGGCTGCCTGCTGTACGCGGCGGGCACGGCCAAGCTGGACAAGCTGGGCGGCCTGGCCGCGCGGCTGCCGTGGGTCATGGTGCTGTACATGGTGGCGGCCCTGTCCATCTCGGGCATGCCGGTGTTCAACGGGTTCATCTCCAAGACCATGACCATCACCGGCGCGGCGGAAGCGCACCGGACGCTGGTGGCGCTGGGCCTTGAAATCGCTGCGGTGGGGACGTTCATCTCGGTGGGCATCAAGCTGCCCTACTTCGCCTTCTGGGGCGGCAAGCCCACGGACAACGACCGTGTGCTGGCCCCCATCCCGTGGAACATGTACGCGGGCATGTCCGTGCTGGCCGTGCTGTGCATCCTGCAGGGCGTGGCCCCGTCCATCCTGTACGCCTACCTGCCCTTCGAGGTGGAACACCCCTACGTGCCGTGGTCCGTATGGCACGTGTTGCAGTCGCTGCTGCTGCTGGGCTTCTCGGGTCTGGCCTTCTACCTGCTGCGCAAGGTGATCACCCCGCACGAGGGGCTGAACCTGGACGTGGACATCGCCTACCGCGCGGTGGGTACCGGGGCGCTGCGCTTCGTGTGCCGCCCGCTGGCCTTCCTGGATGACCGCTGGACCGAGGCCTACCGCACGGGCGGCCTGCGCGGGCTGATGGGCATTGCCCTCGGCTCCGTGTGGTTCGACCGGCAGGCCATCGACGGCGTGGTGGACGGCAGCGCACGCACGGTGCGGGGCATCGGCGGGCTGGGCGCGCGCACGCAGAACGGCAGTCTCCAGGATTATCTGGGACTGGCCGCCTTCTTCGCGCTGTGCGTGTTCGGCCTGGTCTGGTACCTTGGTTAGCCGCAACGGGACCCACAAAAAACGGAGCTGCCTGTGTATCCTGACATACCGGTCCTCAGCATCCTGATCTTCCTGCCGCTGGTGGCGGCGGCGCTGCTGCTGCCCCTGCGCGACGACGAGACCGTGCGCCGCGTGTCGCTGGCGGCGTCGCTCATCGGGCTTGCGGCGGGGTGGCCGCTCATCGCCTTCAACCCCGACGCCGGCTTCCAGTTCGTCGAACGCATGACCTGGGTGGCCCGCTGGGGCCTTGAATACCACCTGGCCGTGGACGGCATCAGCATCCTGATGGTGTGGCTGACCCTGTTCACCCTGCCGCTGTGCGTGCTGTGCTCGTGGACGTACATCGGCAAGCGGGTGAAGGAATTCCACATCTGCCTGCTGCTGATGACATCCGCCTGCATCGGCGTGTTCACCTCCATGGACCTCGTGCTGTTCTACGTGTTCTGGGAAGCCATGCTCATCCCCATGTACCTGCTCATCGCGGTATGGGGCGGGGCCGAGCGGCGCTACGCGTCCATCAAGTTCTTCCTGTACACACTTGCCGGGTCCACCCTGCTGCTGGTGGCCATCGTGGCCTTCCGCATCGCCGGGGGCACCTTCTCCATCCCCGACCTGATGCAACAGACCTTCGGGTTCCGCTTCCAGTACTGGGCCTTTCTGGCCATGGCCCTGGCCTTCGCCATCAAGGTGCCCATGTTCCCGTTCCACACCTGGCTGCCCGCAGCCCACGTGCAGGCGCCGTCGGCGGGCAGCGTGATCCTTGCCGCCGTGCTGCTGAAGATGGGCACCTACGGGTTCCTGCGCTTCTGCCTGCCGCTGACGCCCGAGGCCAGCGTGCACTTCGCCCCGCTGATGATCGGCGTCTCGGTGGTGTCCATCCTGTACGGGGGCGCGGTGGCGCTGGGGCAGACCGACATCAAGAAGCTGGTCGCCTATTCGTCGGTGGCCCACATGGGCTTCGTGACGCTGGGCATCTTCCTGTTCCAGAAAAGCGGCGTGCAGGGCGCGCTGCTGCAGATGCTGAACCACGGCATCGTCACCGGCGCGCTGTTCATGATGATCGGCGCCATGTACGAACGCAGCCACAGCCGCGAGGTGGCGGACAACATGGGCATGGGCAAGTACCTGCCCGCATTCATGTTCTTCTGGGGGCTGTATGCCCTGGCCTCGTTCGGCTTTCCGGGTACCAACGGCTTCGTGGGCGAAGTGCTGGTGTTCGTGGCCGCCTTCCAGCAAAGCCTGACCGTGGGCGCGCTCATCGTGCCCGGCGCGCTGCTGGCGGCGGCATACATGTTCCGGGTCAGCCTGCGCATGGCCTGGGGCAGCCCGTCCACGGCCAAGACCTGGAACGACCTGAACCGCCGCGAATGGGCCTACCTGCTGCTGCCCGCCGTGCTGGTGCTGTGGATAGGCCTTGCCCCCGCGCCCTTCCTGCGGCTGATCGACCCTTCCATCGACCGGCTGCTGGCCGACCTGCGTGGCCGCGCCCCGGTGAAGGAAGCGCCGCTGGCCCTCAATCATGCGGACGCGGTGCGGCATGAACCGCCCGCCATCCTCGCATCCGCCGCCATCGCCAAGGAGGTGCGCCAGTGAACCTCGACCTTGCCCTGCTTGTTCCCGAATGCGCCATGCTGCTGCTGGTGGCCGTGCTGTTCGTGCAGGCGCTGTCCGCCGGGCCGGCCTCGGTTGCGGCGCACCGCTGGCTGCCCCTGGGCGCGCTGGCGGTGACGGCGGCAGCCGTGGTGGCGCTTCCTGCCGAAGGCATGCTGCTGTGGGACGCCTACAAGGTGGACGGCCTGTCGCAGTTCTTCAAGCTGTGCGTGGCGGGCGGCTTCTGCATCGCCGTGCTCAACGCCACCCGCCAGCCCACGCTGGAGGAAGGCAAGCGCGCCGACTACTTCCTGTTCCTGGGGGTATCGGCGTGGGGCCTGATGCTGCTGGCATCCTCCGCAGAACTGGTGACCCTGTACCTTGCGCTGGAACTGTCGTCCTACAGCCTGTATGTGCTCATTCCCCTGCGCGGGCGCACCCGCGAGGGGGCCGAGGCGGGCGTCAAGTACATCCTGTTCGGCGCGGCGGCCACGGCCATCTCGCTGTACGGGCTGTCGTACATCATGGCCGCGCACCAGACCACGTACATCGCGGCGCTGGCCGCGCGTGACTGGTCGTGGGCGGCAAGCCCCACGGCGGTTGTGGGCCTGTCGCTGTTCCTGTGCGGCATGTTCTACAAGCTGGCCCTGTTCCCGTTCCACTTCTGGTGCCCCGACGTGTACCAGGGCTCCAGCAACGAGACGGCGGCCTACGTGGCCACCCTGCCCAAGCTGGGCGCGGTGGTGGTTCTGGTGCGCCTGGCCGCCGTGCTGCACCCCGGCCTGGAAATAACCACGGCCATCGCCTGGCTGGGTGTTCTTTCCATGACCTTCGGCAACCTGTGCGCCCTGGTGCAAAAGGACGTGAAGCGCATGCTGGGCTTCTCGTCCGTGGCGCACGCGGGCTACGTGACCGTGGGCCTCGTGTCCGGCACGGCGGAAGGCCTTGCCGCCGCCGCGTTCTATGCGCTGGTGTACGTGGTCATGAACCTGCTGTGCTTCTGGGTGGTGGCCCGCGTGGCCGTGGACGGGCGCAACCTGGTCCTGTCCGACCTCAACGGGCTGCACCGCAGATCGCCGGTGCTGGCCTTTGCCCTTGGGGTGGGGGCCTTCGCGCTGGTGGGCCTGCCGCCCACGGCGGGCTTCATGGGCAAGCTGTTCCTGATCACGGCGGCGTGGAACCACGGCTACAACTGGCTGGTCATCGCCCTGGCCCTGAACAGCGCCATTGCCATCTACTACTATCTGTCGCTGGTGCGCCACGCCTACACCGAGCCTGACGAAAACACCTCGCTGCCCGCGCCCGACCAGAGCGCGTTCAGCCTGGGCGGCGCGGTGGCGCTGGCCGCCGCCACGCTGGTGCTGGGCATCGTGCCCTCGCCGCTGTTCGAAAAGGCGGTGCAGGCGGGCATGGCCCTGTTCGGCTGATCCCGCCTGAAAACGCAGGGGCCGTTCCCCGGCTCCGGCGCTACCCAAACCACACGAATCCCCCGGCCCCGCTCAACGGGACCGGGGGTTTTTCACGTGCAAAGGCGCGGCGCGCTCGACAGGCCCCGCAACCTTCCCCTAGCATGGTCACATCCGCGCGGGGCGCAGCCCCTTCGTCCTCTCCATTCCCCCGCGCCATACCCAGCCGGAGACGCCGCCATGCCCGAACACGCCCCATCCGCCCCGCTCGGCACGGCCATCACGCCAGCCCCCGCGAAGGGGCCGCTGCTCGTCGCCCACCTTGGCGGACCCAAGACCGGCAGCAGCGCCATCCAGGCCTTCTGCGACCACAACCGCACCGCCCTGTTCCGCCAGCACGGCATCCTCTACCCCACCCTGAACCCGGACCGCGTGCCCGACGGGACGCCCCCCGACAGCCCCGGCGACCCGAACCTCGAACTGCCACACCACGGGGCCGTCATCATGGGCATGGAACCCGACGCGCAGGACGACTATCTGGACCGCGCGGTGGACGCCTGTCGCGCCACCAATACCCCCATCCTGCTGCTGAGCCTGGAAGCCCCCAGCCTGCCCGCCTATGCGGACATGGTGCGCCGCCACACGGAGCGCACGGGCCTGCGCGCCGTGGCCGTGTGCTACGTGCGGCGGCAGGACACCTGGATGGAGGATGCCTGGAAGCAGTGGGGGCTGAAGTACGACCAGTACCCCACGCCGGACGACTTTGCCCGCGCCCTCATGGACAGGGCGCTGGACGACGTGTTCTTTCGCGCCGCCGTCTCCGTGCTGGAGCATACCTGGCTGGAAGAGGTGTGGGGCTTCATGGACCCCGCCGACGTGGTGGTGCGCCCCTACGAGCGCTTCGCCCTGCAATGCGGCGACGTGGTGGCCGACCTGCTGGGCCTGCTGGGGGTGGGCTCCATCGCCCACCTGCCCCCGCCGCCCGCCACCAACCTCAACACCAACCACGGCTTCACGCCGGAGGCCATCAAGCTGCTGCGCACGGTGCGCGCAATGTTCGACGGGGTGTTCGACAACGGCCCCTACGCAATGCTGCACGACGCGCTGCCCCGCGCCGCCGCTGCCCCCTTCGCCCATGTGGGGCTGCTGTCGCCCGGCATGCGCGCCACGGTGCTGGCCCACTACGCCCCGCACAACCGGCGGCTGGCCCTGCGCATGCCCGACGCCCACGACCGGGGTGACGGCGTGCTGTTCCGCGAAGTACCCGACCCGGATGCCCCATGGTGGCCCGACCGCGAACTGACCATGCAGGAGGTGGCCACCATGCTCATGCAGTGCGTCCAGCGCCAGCATGTGCGCATCGGTGCATTGGAGGAACGGCTGGAACAGTTGGAGCGGCGGGAAAGGAAGGAGTAACGGCGGCTGGCCGTGCAGGATGAGGGCGGAAAGGTGCCGCAGGCAATGCGCCGCCCGCCCCCGGCCATCCGCGAACAAGGCTGGCGACCGGCAGGCTACATGGACGAAACCGGACGGACGGCAGGCCTGTCGCCCCTCCGGGCAGGCTACATGGACAGTCCGTGCCGCATGGCGAAGCGCAGCAGTTCCGCCTGGTTGGTGATGTTCAGCTTGCGCATGGCCCGGGTCTTGTAGGTGCTCACGGTCTTGCCGCTCAGGTTCATGACCCGGGCGATCTCGGCCACCGTGGCGCCCTGCGCCAGCCGGGCGATGACCTCGTATTCCCGCGCCGAAAGCAGTGCGGCCAGCCCGCCAAGGCCATTCGGCACCCCACCCCCGTACGGCGGCACACCGCCATCCTGTGCCCCATGCCCGGTAGCCCCGCGCATCCGTCCCGTGGCTGCAGTGGCCAGCGCCGCCGCCACCGTGGGGCTGATGTACACGTCGCCCTCCAGAATGCGGGTCACCGCCTCGCGCAGTTCCTCCGGCGCGGAGCTTTTGGTGATATAGCCGTCGGCCCCGTTGCGGAAGGCGTGGACCACATACTCGTCCTCGCGGTGCACGCTCAGGATCAGCACCGGGCGTTCCGGGTCCTCTTCCTTCAGCCGGGCCAGGGTGGCCAGCCCGCTGTCATCGGGCAGCGAGATGTCCAGCAGGATCAGGTCGTGCCGCTGGCGCGCGGCAAGGCGCAGGGCCTCCGCCGCCGTGGTCGCCTCGTCGAAGGTCAGGTCCGGCGCGATGTCCGGCACGAAGTCATGCACGATCTCGATGATGCCCTTGCGGACCACTGCGTGGTCGTCCACGATCAGGAACCGCATGTCCCGCCCCCTTGCGCGTCCGGCTGTTCCAGCGGCACGCTTACCCGCACCGTGGTGCCGCCAGCGCCGCTGTCGATATGGAATTCCCCGCCGAAGGCGGCCACCCGTTCCCGCATGTTGACGATGCCCAGATACCCCGTGCCGCCGGGGCGTTCGCCATGCACGTCGAAGCCGTGCCCGTCGTCGGCCACCACCAGGCGCAGGCAGCCGCCCTCGCGCCGCAGCACCACCCGGATGTGCCGCGCCCCGGCGTG
>NZ_VSMK01000329.1 GCF_011682075.1 Nitratidesulfovibrio liaohensis | reverse complement strand
AGCAGGCGCGCGCCGCCTTGCGCGGCATCGTGATGCGGCGGGCGCACGGCGGCCATGGCTAGGCTTCGCCTCCGCACCCGCAGCCGCAATGGTCGCCGCAGCCGTCCTCGCTGTCGTCTTCGCCGGGCAGGCCGTCCAGCCCGTCAAAGGTCAGCAGGGGGTGGTACAGGTCGGGCCTGCGGTCGCGGAACAGTCCCCACCCGGCGCGTTCCGCGCGGATGGCATCGAAGTCGAAGGCCGCCGTCAGCACGCATTCCTCGCTTCGGCCTGCCTGCTGCACGATTTCTCCCTGCGGGCCGGCGATGAACGACGAACCGTAGAAGGTCATGGAAAAGCCCTTGCCGAACTCCTCGCCCACCCGGTTGGAGGCCACCAGCGGCATCATGTTGGCGGCGGCGTGGCCCTGCATGGTGCGGGTCCAGTGGCCGGACGAATCGCACGCCGGTTCGGCGGGTTCGGAACCGATGGCCGTGGGGTAGAGCAGCACGTCCGCGCCCAGCAGGGCCATGGCCCGCGCGCATTCCGGAAACCACTGGTCCCAGCACACCCCCACGCCCACCGTGCCGTACCGGGTGCGCCACACGCGAAAGCCGGTGTCGCCGGGGGTGAAGTAGAATTTTTCTTCGTAGCCGGGCCCCTGCGGAATGTGCGACTTGCGGTACAGGCCCATCACCCTGCCGTCGGCGTCGATCATGGCCAGCGAGTTGTAGTAGGCCTGGTTGGAACGCTCGAAGAAACTGACGGGAATGACCACGCCCAGTTCGGCGGCCAGGGTCGACATGCGGCGCACGGCCGGGCTTTCGTCCAGGGTGCGCGCCAGCGCGAAGTGTTCCGGCAGTTCGTCCTTGCAGAAATACGGGCCGGAAAACAGCTCCTGCGGCAGCACGATGTGCGCGCCCATGGCGGCAGCCTCGCGCACCAGTTCGCAAACACGGTCGATGTTGCGGGATTCGTTGTCGGTGCAGGCCATCTGGGTGGCGGCGACGATGACTTCGGCCATATGTGATCCTCCGGGGCGGATTCTGCGTTGAGGGCGCGGGGCGTTCTGCCGTGGGCGCCGGATGGGGGACGCCGCATGCGCCGGAAATGCCCGGCCACGTGCAGGCGGCCATGTGCATGCGACGGTGTCGACGTGGAGCAGGCGCAATGGTGCGCGCCGGTCCGAACCTAGACCTCGATGGGATGCGCTTCAAACAAAAAAACGGGGTGCGGGCCGATGAACGCCGGGCAAGATGCGCACTCCGTTGGTCAGGCGTCTGGGACCATGAACGATGATGCCCGATTTCGGGGTGTCTGGAAATATCCGGGTGCGCCCGTGTGGAAAGATGCCGCACCGTCCTTTTTACCTGGGCCGCACCACTCCTTTCCGCACCTCTCCTCACCTGGGGGGTTGCCCGTCCGGGGCCGGTACTCTAGAAGGGGCCGGAGAAAACGGCGGCCATTGCCGGGACATCGGCATGGATATGAGCGCACGGCGCGGTCAACCCGCTTGCCGTCCCCCATGCCCCGATGCCCCCCCCATGTCTTATGTCCCTATGCCCGCCAGGAACACACGCCTGTCTGCGCCAGCGCCGCGCAGGCACAGGAGGTTATATCAATGGAGCGTTCGTCGCCACCCCTGCCCCTCAATTTTACCCCCGTGCGGTTGCCGGTGCGCGCCCCTGTATGCGACGGGCTGCACATGCCCGCCGAATGGGCCCCTCACGCGGGGTGCTGGATGGCCTGGCCCTGCCCGGATCCCTTGCTGGAGGACGCGCTGGATACGGTGCGCACCTCTTTTGCCGGGGTGGTGCGGGCCATCGCCCGTTTCGAGCCGGTGACCCTGCTGGCCAGGCCGCAGGACGCCGAGGTGGCCGCCGCGCTGTGCGGCGCGGGCGTGCAGGTGGTGCCCGCGCCCATCACGGATGCCTGGATGCGCGACTTCGGCCCGACCTTCGTGGTGGACGGGACGGGCGGCGTTGCGGGCGTGGACTGGATGTTCAATTCGTGGGGCCACACCTACGATGAATCCACCCACGACGACGACGTGGCCCAGTTCATCCTGTCGCGCCTCGGCATGCGGCGCTACGCCGCGCCGTTCATTCTGGAGGGCGGGTCCATCCACGTGGACGGACAGGGCACCCTGATGACCACCGAACAGTGCCTGCTGGACCCGCGTCGCAACGCGGGCATGACCAAGGCCGATTTCGAGGAACTGTTCGCCGCGTACCTTGGCGTGCGCAAGGTGATCTGGCTGGGCGAAGGGCTGGAGGGCGACGACACCCACGGGCACGTGGACATCGTTTCCTGCTTCGCAAGGCCGGGCGTGGTGCTGCTGCACCGCTGCGACGATCCGGAAGACCCCAACCACGCGGTGTACCAGGACAACCTGCGGCGGTTGCAACTGGCCACCGACGCCGACGGCAAGCCGCTCGAGATCGTCACCATCGACCAGCCCGACCGCGCGGAGCATGGCGGCAAGCGGATGGACCTTTCGTACATCAACTTCTACGTGGCCAACGGGGGCATCGTCATGTCCGCCTTTGGCGCGCCGGGTGGCGGGGCGGACTCTCAGGGCGCGCTGGATCGGGCCGCCTTCGAGACCCTGCGCCGGGTCTTTCCGGAGCGCGAGGTGGTGCAGGTGCACTCTCTGGACATCTTCAGGGGCGGCGGCGGCATCCACTGCATCACCCAGCAGCAGCCCGTGGGCAGGCCCTTGCCCCCATTTTGATTTCCACCGCCGGGAGTTTGCTGTTTCTGTTCCGTCGGCCCGTGGCATCCGCTGCGGGCCGACATGCGTTTGCGGGACGGAGAATGCGACCGCGTGAAGGAAACGCAGGGGCCGTCAGTCGCCCTTCTTCCGGAACAGGCGCAGGGGATTGGGCATGCGGCTGCGCGTGGGCGGCGTGGCCGCGCCGTCCGGCGTACTGGCAGGGGCACCCGCACGGGGGGGATGGGCGTGCGGCGGTGTGCCACTGCGCGTCGGTGGGGTGGGGACATCGTGTTCGTCGCCTTCCGAGGGGGCGTCGTCCCGGAAGGGCATGGCCTTGGCCATGGAGGTGGCCATGTCCCCGGCCTTGTGAACCACGCCGCCCACCCCGTGCACTGTGGCCCGCGCGCCCTTGCGCACCGCGTCGGCGGTGCGGCGGGCGGTGCCCTCGATCCCC